>CBDUTX010000066.1:0-9040 GCA_965370235.1 uncultured Desulfuromonadaceae bacterium
AGAAACAGTAAAGAATATTTTTCAGTGGGTTTATAAAGAACTCGGTAATAAAGAAGGAATAAGTGTAACAGTTGGAAATATTGGAGATATTTATCATAATCAAGGAAATTATGATAAAGCAATGGAGTGTTATGAAAAAGATCTGGTAATTTACCAAGAGCTTGGTGATAAAAGTGGAATAAGTAGAGCAGTTAGAAATATAGGGCAAGTATATTATTGTCAATATGATTATGATAAAGCTCTGGAATTTTATAATAAAGCGATTTCAATTGGTAGAGAATTGAATATTAAATCTTATCTTTGTGAATATTTACATAGTAAAGCTGATTTATTATTAAAATTAAATAATCTTGAAGCAAATCAAATTAATAAAGAAGCTTTAAAAATATCACTCGAAATTGGCAGGAAAGATATTATTATCATTTGTAAAATTCAAAAAGAAAAAATAAACTTTAAAATATCTGTCAATACACAACAACAGGTAAAAAGTATTAATAATTTAAAATCTATGCTTGAAAAAGAAAAAGAAGAGGTAAATATTGCAACATTGAACTATGAAAGTGCATTAATGCTTCAAGAGTTGAAAAAAGATAGTTCTGAATTTATAAACAAAGCAATAGAGATTTATAAGAAACTTTATGAAAAAACACCCAATATTAAGTATAAAAATAGTTATGAAGAATTAGAAAAATTAAAATAAATCATGAGAAATAAATAAAGAACTAAAAACGAAACAGATTAATGTGATTTATAAGAAAAGATTATTATTGAGTCCTAATCTCAATACCTTTATATTATTTATTTAACTTTTTTATATTTCTGTCATTCAAAATTATTTTAAATATTTTTCTAAGACTATATAGCATTTTATGTCTGTAAAGCAGATAGTACAACTTTTACTGCTTTTCATTACTGCCTTCTCTATTCCCCTGAATTGATAGTTTCTGGGAGAGGGAATTCGTTCTCAAGGTTTTCAAATTCATCCCTGTCAATCAGGAATTCATATATCAGAAAATCTTCGGGGATTACCTGGTTATCTTCGGGTATGTAATCCGGACCAGGTTCAGGATACCAGATAATATTGCTGTCACTATCCATTCCTCTGGCTATCAAGGCAAAGAGTCTATCCTCAGTACTGTCCTCAATTACAACTCTAAAGGTGGAGTATTTTTCACCCTCCAGTTCTATTTTAAAAAGACCGTCAATAAGATATCCGCTAAGGGGGGCTTCAATCCTATGGAAACGGCAAACAAGGATGTTTTCTCCGCCAAGTTCAGTAATACTGTCCAGCACCAAATAAAGCGCATTGGTAAGTTTGTCATCATTCATCTGAACAATTGATTCAATAATTTCTTCATCGGGGTAAATAAAATCGTTGAAAGAACGAGATGATATTGCTGTACCACACAGGAGTACAATTGTCAGAATATAAAATGGCTTCTTGATAACAGCTATCATTTTTTTCTCCTTTTCGAAAAAGTTATCATACATCTGTTTTGATAATTACCTTTTAAACTATTTGGAAATTTCCATTGCATTCAAAATAATAGAAAAATCCTTTTAAATTATAAAATAATTTTATAGAATAAATTAATAAAGCCAAGAAGAAATTTTAAATGGTAATAAATGATATTTTTGGATTTTTCCATTCAATTTTTTTTAATTAAATTGTGATTAAATTTTAAAAAGGTAGATAGAGACTTCATCCTAAGAATAGAACGCGTATTGTGACAGGTGTCACATAGGTTAAATATTTTAATTCACACTTAAATAACATTTTTTTTAACAAATTCCCAAAAAACATTTTTATTTATAAAGTTTTATTGATATTTCAAATTTTTCCAATAATATTTTCTTATGACTAAAAAAGAAAAAGGATTTCCTGTCATTTCCTTTCATTAAATCTAATAAGGTTACAATAAGTATTGATTTAATCTTCATCAAGTGCCTCAATTGTAGTACATGTCTTGAATTGATCCCATGAAAACAAAAGGGCAGTGTGAGTTTTGCGATCCCCGCCACATCTGCGAAAAGTATATCCGTTCTGATATGAAGTAGAGAAATCTCGGGTAATTTCCATCAAATAAAAAAAAAAGAATTTTATTGATAAATTACAATTTTTAAATAATATAGAGTGAAGAATAGATAATATTGATAAAGAGAACGATTTTCTGTAATTTTTATAATTAACAACTAAAATAATTTAAGATTTTTTATTATATACTTTGTTCTTTACAAGTACCTTAAACAATATTATTATTACAATTTATTAAGTTGACCCTTAAAAACTTGGCTGTATATTGTTGCGCATTTCATAGTTTTATTAAAGTAAAAGGAGGGAATGTGGGAAAAGAAAATTATAAAATAAGTTTTTTCAAACCTGCTAATTATTTTTCAAGGTTTAACAGAAACCTTGTGATAACTCTTGGTATTATTTGGGCTGTTGCAATTTTCGGGTTTCAGGTTCTTTTAAGAGTAGTGCAAAAACCGACACCTGAACCAACATTAGCAATATTTGAAAAAGCCTGGAGTAATATTGAAAATGGAAATCCATCAACAGAAGATAAAATTAATTTTGCAAGTTCTGTTCTTTCTGTTCTTGGAAAATCAACTATAGTTTCAGCTCCCGATAAACAGATGGTTTTAGTAAATGCAATTAGTTGGATTGTATATGATATCACTCCAGAGGGACAAAGAGAGTATTTAATCACAAGTATTAATGAATTTAATAGTATTAAAGAAAATATTTCCTCATTTAATGATGAAACATATATAAGTGCAAAAGAAAATATTATTTCACAAGTAGCTCCTCTAATAAATGAAAAAAAATATAGTTTGAAAGCTAAACTTCTCCCCTTTGTCTTAGATATTGGTGGAATGTTAGAATTTTCAAAAGAAAATAAAGAGAACATTCCTGGAGTAATGAAGTTATATCTAATTCATAACAGATCTTTTCTAACGGATACAATATTTCTTGGTTTCCCATTTCATTACTTTTATACTGCAATATTTTTATTAGTATTGTTTGTAGTCTTATGCTGGATTTACACATTTATACTCGATAGAGTACATACTAGAATAGGGACTTATAAAAAAAATGATGCTAAAAAAATATCGGAGAAATAAATGAAAAAATATATTTTTATAAATTTATTACTTTTTGCTACTTTTCTTAGTGCCAATGATGCAACGAAATTGGAGGGCAGCTTTAAACTTGGTCCTGCTATAATACTTATTTCAATGTTAGTTCTTTTTGTAGTTGTCGGTTTGATTCACAGAGCAAAAGATACAACAGATTTTTATGCTGCAGGAAGAAAAATTTCAAGAGTTGGAGCGGGAATGGCAATAGCTTCCAATTGGATGTCTGCAGCCTCATTTCTCGGAATGGCAGCCTTAATGTATGGTTTCGGATATCATGGTCTGTCATTTGTAGTTGGATGGACCGGTGGATATGTTCTTTTGTTGATTCTCATGGCGGGACAAATAAGAAAATATGGTAAATACACAGCTCCGGACTTCATTGGAGACAGGTATTATTCCACAACATTAAGAGCAATAGCAGCAGTTATTGCAATATTAATTTCTTTATCTTATTGTGTAGGTCAGTTTGGAGGAATTGGATTGATGTTTAAATGGGTGTTGGGAATTGATTATATTTGGGCGGTGATTATTGGCAGTTCTGTTGTTCTTGCATATACTTTGATCTCAGGAATGCTTGGTGTTACAAAGAATATGCAGATACAGTATATTATTATTATAATGTCTTTTTTAATTCCATTGTTTATTTTAACTTTTAAATTTGATTATTTCTGGATTGTTCCTGAAATTGGATACGGAGCAGTTGTTACAGATATTATAAAAGGAATCCCTGCCCCGGAAGCATCTTCTTTGGTTAACTCAATTGGCAATGATTTTGCTATTCTCCCAAGTCCTGAATATGCAATGCCATGGGACCCTTCTACAGGAAAAACTTTTTTCCAATGGATTGCAATGACTTTTTCTTTGATGATTGGAACTGCCGGTCTTCCACATGTTATTCAAAGATTTTATGTGGTTCCAAGAGCCAGGGATGCAAGATGGTCGGTTGTATGGGGATTGTTCTTTATATGTCTTCTTTATTGGAGTGCTCCTGTTTTTTCAGCCTTTGGTAAAATTTTATCGGCTTCACCTGAAGTAGGGAAATTAGCTAAAGATGCAATTGTAGTTTATACAGCTCAACTTGGAAATGTTAATCCATTAATTGTTGGTCTTCTTGCTGCCGGTGGAGTTTCTGCAGCATTTTCAACAGTAGCAGGATTATTGGTTGCAGGTTCTTCTGCATTTTCTCATGATCTTTATTTTAAAGTAATTAATCCGAAAGCAAGTCCAAAAACTCAGTTAATAATGGCAAGATTGGCTACTATTTTAATGGCAATAATTGTTATGTTATTGGCAATGTTAAAATTAGCATTAATAGGACAACTTGTTGCGCTGGCATTTTCACTTGCCGGCTGTACAATCTTCCCACTATTTTTATTGGGAATCTGGTGGTGTGGATCAAACAAAAAAGGAGCAATGGCTGGGTTGGCAACAGGTGGGCTTGTTGCGATAATTTCTTTGACTTATTTTATTACAGGTAAGTTTGGAGTTATTTTACCATTTCATGGTTTTATTACATATTGGCTCGGAGCATGGTATTTTGCATGGATTGGAGCTCCTCTTGCAATAATTGTTAATATAATTGTATCTAATTTAACTGAGGATACTCCTTATGAGATAAGGAAATTCTTAGTAGAGAGAGTTCATTCAACAAAAACAGTTTCATAGAAATTAAACAAAGAATAATAAAATCAGGTCTTAATCGACCTGATTTTTTTAAATTATTGATGATTAAAAATATATTCAAATTAAATAGAAATTCTTATAAACTTATTGCAATAATGATAGTTATTTCAATAATAGCTCTTGTTATTGCTAAAGTTTATTATGGGAATATCAACAAAGCAGAAGATCCAAGAACTTTTCACATAAAAAACTTATATAAAAAATATACAATTTCTGTTGAAAAAAATGATTTTGATAATGCAATTGTATTATTAGATTCAATAGAAATTGAATATAAAAAAATAAAACATTATGAAGAATCCTATGAAATTGGAGTAATTCTTACAGATAAAGCTGCATTATATATAACATTAGCGTTGTATAATTCCCCTGATAGTATCGAAAAGCAGAGCAATTTAAAAATTTCAGAAGAATTTTTAAATATCAGTTTAAAGTATTATAAAAATTGGGAAAATAAATACAGGGATCTGACTGAAATTGAACTTTTAAATCTTATCAAGCTTGAATTTCAAGATATTGTTGAGAATAGAGATAATATTATAAATAAAAGAGTAATAGATATTGAGTTGGCTTTAAATGAAATTGATAGAAGAATTTAAGTTGCACATACAAACTTAGGTATAGTTAAAAGACATCAATATAAAATTGAAGAAGCAATTGCATATTATAAAAGTGCTATTGAACTTTGGGAAGATAACTTTACTGCAAGAAATAATCTATCAGTTCTTTTAGGCAACGAGCCAATAAATAGAAATTTCTTAGAAAGAATGTTTCCAAAGAAAAGAAATTAAAAGTAACAATGTACTTATTTCTTGTTATTTAGCTTATATATTATTCAATAAGTTCAATAAATTTTTTTTCAATAATTGATTACTTTAATAACTTCTTCTCTTTTATCGATCGACAAGTGAAAGAAATAAACCCCGGTATACTCAATCCTTTTTTCAATTGAATAAGAACCAACAGGTAGTATTTCATTTATTAAGGTTTCAATTAATTGACCATTTAAATTATATAATTTCAATCTTACAAGTTGAGGATCATCTCCGGAAACATTAAATATAATATTACAATAATTTCTGGTGGGATTTGGAGAAACATTAAATATTATGTTTTCTTCTATAAGAACTTCTTGTCTTTCTTCAGATCCGGTTGGAGTATAAACAAGTTGACCATTAATCCAGATTTTAAAACCATCGGTTTCAAGAACTACATCATCATTAACGGAATAATCATTTGACCCATTACCCGTCCATGTCGAGCAATCATCAGTTGTTGAATAAAATAAAGAACCAGTGTTATTTATCATATTAATAACATTATGAGAGGGGTGTCCGTAAGAGTTAGCACCGGAAGAGATTATCGAAATTATTGGACTCATAGCTTGTATATAGTCATAATTAGTTCCATTATCAGCTCCATGATGATTAACTTTTAAAACATCAATATCAATATTGTAATTATTTATTAAGTAGTTATTATTTTCTGTTTCACTATCCCCTGTAAATAAAAATTTCAGGCTTCCATACTCCATAATAAAAACAATTGAATTATTATTATATCCCGTAAAATTATTATTATAATCAGGTGAAAGTATATCAGTTTCAATAATCCAGTCTAAACTATCCAGATAATCCACTGTGTCAATAGAGATATTGTAATTTTGTAAAGTGGTCAATAAACTCTGAAAAGATGAATTACTTTGATAATCTTTATTTCTAATAAATTTTAAAACAACAACTCCTGATTCAATTAAATCTTCAAATTCTCCGTAATGGTCATAATGAGGGTGTGTCATTAATACAGCATGTATTGTATCCACTCCTAAACTGTCAAGATAACTTATTAATTTGTTATCGGATCTATTAACCCCGGAGTCTATAAGATAATTTATATCCTGATATTGTATAAGTTCAGAATCACCTTGACCAATATCGATATAATGAATTGTTAGATTTTGAGAGTATAGTGATGAACAAAAAAATAAAATATATAACAATATTATTTTTAGAATTTTCATATAATATATAACAATTCTTTTAATCAATATCATGATTAATATTTTTTCTCCTGTTAATTAGTTACTACAATACTATACTAATAAGTTAATTAATACAATAAAATTTTAGGGTCGGGGTTTGCATTTTTGCATTTTTATAAAGATAATAAAATTAAAATATTAATTATTACAAGTTAGTATTACAATAAAAAATGTAATTCATTTTTACAGGATAAATTGACCCATCCATTATGTAGGAAAATACCATTTATCTGTTAAAATCATCAGATAAAAATTAATTTCTAACAGTTAAAAGCAATTTTTATAGCATTTTACTCCAACTAAGAACTGTATTTAAAATCCGATATATGGTCCAACCTTCAGATATGGACCGGAAAAATCAAGTTCATAATTATCCGTTTCTTCATCATCGAGATTTACGCTGTTTATTCTGTATCCAACCTCAAGACCGAACATAAATTGTAATCCAAAAAATCTAGCTGAAGTTTCCTGATCGAATCTGATAGAAGCCAGAAAACCTAATCCATTACCTTTCCCTGATGTGACGGTATTGGGAGTATTAAGTCTTCTGCTGGCAAAAGTGTATATTGGACCTGCTCCAACCGATATTGAGAGCACTTCGTTTTTGGTCAGAATGTAATATGCTTCAAACTCAATCGATATCGCTTCATCGTTAAGATCAATGACATCATTTGAACCATTAGATAATAACCCTAAGGTAAAAAGTCCAAGCAATAGGCGTTGACCAAAATTGTAATCTTCACTGTAAGTTCCTTCAAGATTTAAAATACTTACCCCTCCCCGAAATCTGAATTTTTCACTGATATCACCTATTAAATCAACAGATATACCCTGTGCCATAGTTCCCAGCTCAAAATCAAGTCCCGAAGCTGTTGTCATGTCAGCGAAATCTTTCTCATTCTGCATCGATGGTAATGATGCAGTATAAGAGAAACCAAGCCTGAATCTATGGGTATTGGAATTATTCCCCACATCCAACTGGCTTAATGTACATAGTAGAAATATTAAAAATATCATTTGTACACCTCGTATATCTTTGTATCGAAAATATTGTCATCAAGTATAATTCGAATGTAATAGAGTCCATCCGGTACTCTGTTCCCTTTTTCGTCCTGAAGGTTCCACAATAGGGAATGGTCTCCCGATGTTTGAGTTGTTTCCGATAATAAAGTCCTAACATTTTTCATGTAACAGTTGAGTACTATTACCTCCACAACACCAGTCTTAGGAAGGTTGTATGTAAATGTGATTTCAGTGGTTACCTGATCAAATGGGTAGGTGCTGGAAGTGCAACCCGAGATAAAGATAATAAAAAATAGTAATAAAGCAATGATTGGTTTAACCATATCACCCCCTTTTTTAATGATTAAGGAATCCTTATTAAAGCATAAGAGAATTTTATGGGAAAAATTGAAAATATCAATAATATTTTTTATACCCAACATCTTTTCTTATAATATAATATAAATTTCAAAACAACTTAGGAGCACAATTTGTATTTTGTATATAATTGTTTATAGGATCAAGCAAGATTCAAACTTTATTCTAATAAACTTAGGGTCGGGTCTTGCCACAACTTCGCCACAATTTCGCTCTTACTTCGTTCATAGCTTCGTTGGGCTTTGCTCTCACTTTGTTCTTAGCTTCGTTGGGATGACCTGAACTAAAGTTCAGTTTGCTTCTACAACTACTCCGTAGTTGAAAGCTTTCGTTTTTCTCTTCTTAAAAACTGAGAATTTTTTCGGAGAGGGAGGAATTCTCATTTTTGCATTTTTATATAAAAGCAATAATTAGTATTAAATTAAAATATTAATTTCTACAAACATCACCTATTGTTCGTTTAAATAAACCTGCAAACTGTTGAAATTAGTAGAATAAATTGATTTTGATTACCATTAATTGACAAGTTTATTTTCTAGTTGTATAGGTTTAATGATGGAATTATGATTATTGAGGGGGAAATAAATTGGTTGATTTGAATTATTTTCTTTTCTCTATAATTCAATCTGATACAACATTGATAGAAATGAAAGAAATGATTAATATCTTACATGGGATTGATATTGGATTATTTGCAGTTTCCATAGCTATTGCAGCAGATTCAGTAAAATAATGGAGATGAAATAGATGAATAACCTAATTCCTTATTATATTTCAGAGCAGTATAAAAATGAC
>CBDUTX010000067.1:0-9008 GCA_965370235.1 uncultured Desulfuromonadaceae bacterium
ATGGATCAATTTCTTAAAAGAACAGGTTCAAAGTTTTGATCCTGATGAAACCAAAATTAGTCCTTATTTTATTTGGGAATCAGAAAAAGTGAATTTAAATGAAGATAGAATCAACTCAAGTAATGCAGCTTTAATTAATGAATTTTTACAACGACTTGGAGGAATGGTTTTAGAAAAAGCTGTTAATGATTATGGAAAAATCATTGCAAAAAGGAAATATGACCAGGTAATAAAAAAACTCTCCGAAAAGAAGGACTAGTAAAATATATGACGAGATTAAAAGATAAAGCCCGCTTAATCGGTGAGAGAATATTTCATATAGGGGACTCAAAGAGTATAGAAGTCGTATCAGCAAATGATGGAGACCTGTTGTTCACTTCAGGAGATTCAGATGCTCATCTGTATGATATCTCAGCGTTTCTCGGATCTGTCAGTCTTCCAATTTCCAAGTCTCTCGGTATTGGCAAACCAAAGTATGTTGTGGTTGAAGATAAAAAAGGATATGTTGTCGTAGTTATGGATGAAATGTTTATTATTGGTTTTAGATGCAAGGAAGGTTTGGATCCCGATGTTGTAGCAGAAAGTGGAATTAAAGCTATAAAACCCGAAGATATACTGAAAAAGAAAAAAACGGAAGAGATTTCAATGACCAAAGAATTTCGTCTTCTAATAAGCAAAGTAAAACAGATAAATTTATTGCTGGAAGAATTTTCTTATGGATCTGAAGTAAGACCATGGCTTGATGTAGTTGAGAGAAAGTTAGAAGATTTCAGAGGAAAAAAAGAGTTAACTGAATATCTAATTATTGAGGAAAACAATCTATCTCTACCTGATATGATAGGTGAAATTAATGAAGGTGAGGTCAACGAAATCTCAAAGGTTCTCATTGATTCACTTTGTCGTCTTGCCATACAGAGATTAGGTCCGGATGAAGCAAAAAACAAAGTACATAAAGTAATACAAAAAATGGGATTTCTTGCCAGGAAAAAAGTGTGATCTATGAATGAAGCAGAAGCTTTGATAGAAGCAACAGGTGCAACCTTTGCCTTTCGTTCTACACCTGAAAAATGTAGAAGATTTGGAATCTGGAAGGATGAAATAAAAGACAATGACCTGATTAGAGCTGTCGGTGCGTTAAAAGGAGCAATCAGCAGTTTGACAGAAAATGATATAAAAACAGTAATTATCAAAAGCGATGAAGGAAATGCCAGTTTTGTAAATATTGACAATGATTTTATTGGGTTGATCTGGCAGGAAGATATTTCTTCTATTATGCAATTAAGACGTATTGATTCTGTAGTTAAATCTTTACATGAAATAGTTACAAAAGAAAAAATTCCAGAGTCCGAGATAATCGAGAAGAAAGAAGTAAAAAAACAACCTGAACCTGATGAATTACTACCTGCAGAAAAAGAAGAAAAACAGCAGGTTCAAAAAGAAATTAAAAAAGAAGTTATAGAGGAAATTAAAGAAGAGGTTGAAGCAATTGAAAAGAAGGAAATCTTTTATTCCTCAAAGTGCATTGATATTATTGCTGATATACTCAATAATTATCTTGAGGACTTCAGTGATGTCATATTGGACAATGAATTATCCGATCTTGACATGGATCCTGAAAAAACGGATGAATTCAAACAGGGTGAAATTGAAGCTCTTATTGAAAAACTGTATAATTCAACTTCTCTTTTAATTGGTCCATCCTCAGCATCTGAAGTAAAAGACAGAATTTTAAAATCAGTAAAAGATTTTGCCAGGGAGGTTTGAAATATGGTTTTTCTAACCTATGTGATTACAGCAGGAGGATTACCACAAGATGTTCAGCAACTATGGACAATCAAAACCTGGGTGGCGGTTGTAGCTGCTGTGCTATTATGGATGTCTTTTCTGTTTTTAGGATTAGCTGCAAAAAATTATGAAAAAGTTTTGAGAAAGGCGACAGAGTGGCAATTTCTTATAATAGCACCCTCCGGAATACTTGTCTATGCTATTATCCAGGCAGGACTTGTAATTCTTGCAGGAAAATACAGGCTTGTAGGATTTGTTGCTTATATTGGATATGGTCTGTTCCTTCTCTCATCTATAATAACTGTTATAGGAGTTTTAAGATTTTATAAAGTTATTGCAGGGAAAAGAAAAAAAAGACAGGGGAGGTAAAGAAATGGTTAAAACCCTTTTAGCTGAATACCTCTTTGTAACAGGAGAGATTATTCTTATAATTGCTTTAATCGTTTTTGGATTGATTCTAAAAAAGTTATTAAGATTATTACGTAAACCATCAATATTTTGGATAATTCTGTTGGTCTCTTCCTTTTTTATGCTTCTGGCAATGGTTTTTCATTTTATCAGTATTTCTGAAACCGGCTCTATTGAAGATCCTGTTGATCTTATGAGAAATTTAGGCAGAATTGGAATTCTGGAAGGAATAACTCTCCTTGTTTCAGCTGTTTTTGCTGTTCTTGCAGGGGGAATGTATTTCAGATGGTCTCACAGATGACATTACTACATTTGTTAAATAACAGGAAGTATCAAATTTTATTACACTTTTTAATATATTTAATTTATAAATAACATTTTTTTCAAGGAGATATGTGTATAAATAATATTTTAAACTGTCGTTCTTATAACTTGACTGAAGAAGATAATAAAATTATTATTGTATTGTACATTTTGCACAATTAAAAAAAAATAAGCTAGGAGGTATGTATGCATGTAAGGGTGAAGTTGTGGAGTATATTAGTCTTGCTGTTCATCATACCGGTTATTTTGTTTGCAGGTACAACCGGAAAAATTCGTGGTAAGGTCGTTGATGATAGAGGAAATCCTGTTCCTTATGCTCAGGTCATGGTTTTAAGCACAAGTTTTGGAGGATTGACCAATGCACAGGGAGAGTTTGACATCATTGGCATACCCCCGGGGACATACACAGTTCAAGCTGCAATGATCGGGTTTACACCAGCACAGAAAACAGGTGTTTCTGTCAACATTGATAGAACAACGAATTTAGGACCAATGGTTCTCCATTCTGAAGCATTAGAAATCGGGATCGAGGTTACAACATACGGATCTCGAATAATTGCAGCAGATGTCACTACAACGGAAATTAGTATCAACGCTGAACAGATGGAAGCTTTGGGCATCGATCAATTTCAGGATGCTCTAACCCGTTCAACATCAGCAACAGAACAGGGTGGAGTGATTCATGTCCGTGGAGGAAGAGGTGGTGAGGTTCTGTATATGGTTGACGGCATGTCAATAAGGGATCCTCTCAGTGGTAATTTTTCCATCGACATAGCTGCAAATGCTGTTACCGAGATGAATGTAATCGCCGGTGGTTTTAATGCCGAATATGGACAGGCACAGTCAGGCGTGGTCAATGTTGTTACGAGAGAAGGAAGCAGAACTAACTATTCAGGAAGATTATCATATAAAACGGATAAATTTGCAGGTACTGACAGAGATTATTCATTCAACACCGACAGATTTGATTTTTCTCTAGGTGGACCGGAACCTCTGTCAAGATTTTTATTTGGAAGAGGAGAAGAAGGTAGAGAGTCCGGTTATCTGACGTTTTTTATTTCAACAACAGGTTACTGGACAAATACAGGAACACCATATCCCGCATTTCAGAATGACTTCAGTTATGCTCAGAACAGATACGATCCTGATTCAACAAACTACAGGGGATGGGTAACTCCCGGAGATTTCTTGCTTCAGACAGAAATGTCAGATAATACAAAATTGTTCTCAATGAGACAATATAATCGTTACACTTCAAATGCAAAACTTGCATATCTTCTGACAAGTACAAAAAAATTGATCCTTTCTTTCAATAAAACATGGAAGTGGAGAGTTCCATACGGTCAGAATGACGGGCATTATTACAGGTATAATGTCGAAAATGCAATGGTTTTTCAGAACATAGCTTATCAGTGGACTTTGGGGTGGAATCACACAATCTCTGCAAAAGCTTTTTACAATCTGAAATTTGGATATTTTCTGAGCAATTCGTCAAGGGATCATGGACATAATCCTGATTACTGGTACCCGGGTACATATCCCGACGAGATATTTGTAAGAGCTGCTCAATTCCGTAATATCAGATTTCTTCAGAAGGGAGAATATGATCAGTGGGTTCAGTGGCGGAGAAGAGAAGTAAAACGCTGGACTTTCATGGGTGATTTCTCATGGCAGATGAACAGAGAAAACATGATCAAAATCGGTGGTAATTTTGATTACTACAAGATACAGCAGAGCAGAATTTCATATCCATACAATCTCTACACAGGAGCTATTCAACCACAGGAATGGGAACCATACAGAGACCAGGGTGTTTTTAGAAATTGTTTTAAAGCCTCGCCTATAGGCGGAGCGATATATGTCCAGGACAAACTTGAAACGGAAGGTATGATAATAAATGTAGGCATCAGGCTTGATTTCTGGCTTCCAGGTGAAGAATTTTCAGATTATCCGGATCCTCTTTCGGGTGATACGATCGAAACTTCAACTAAATACGACATAAGTCCAAGAATAGGAATTGCATTTCCTATAACAGATAAGGATAAACTGTATTTTTCATACGGAAGATTCATTCAGTTGCCTGAACTTCAGTTTCTCTACGGAGCAAATCAACAGGGTACTTCAGCACTGAAGATATATACCAATCCTGACATCGAAGCTGAAAAGACAGTTCAATATGAAGTCGGACTCGAGCATGCATTTAATTCTTACTCAAAACTTTCCATAAGAGCATTTTTCAAAGATATCCGTGGTCTTGTCGGTTTGATGACAGGAGGAACACCTCCTTTTGACGGTCAGATTTATACAAATCTCGATTATGGTAATGTAAGGGGATTTGACATCAGCTTCGAAAAAGCAGTTAGAAATTACTGGGGATTCGGACTCGGTTACACCCTTCAATGGGCTTATGGAAAAGGTTCTACCGAAATGGGTAATTACCTGATAGCTGACCCAAAGGAAATCCCTCTGAAAACATATCCGCTTAACTGGGATGAACGTCATGCCGTAACCGGTGATGTTACCCTTCGGGCAAGCGAAGGTGAGAAGATGTTCGGTTTTGTGCCTGACAAATGGACTTTTACTGTCGAATGTCAGTACGGAAGCGGATTCCCTTATTCACCTGGTGGCGATAATCCGGAGTATGACTTGCTCAAAGGTAATAATTACGCGAGATTACCATATCACATAGATTGGAATCTCAACTTTATTAAAAACTTCAGCCTGGGAGGTGCTAAATATGGATTCACTTTCCGGGTAACAAATCTTTTCAATAAGAGAAATGTATTTGAAGTTAATACTAATACAGGTACATGGAATGGTGACGGTTCTGATGTTCAGTCTGATCTTGCAAGACTTTCAGATCCAAGACAGATTTTAGTCGGTTTCTTTGCAAGTTTTTGATTTTTAATTTAGGGAGGGTAGTACCCTCCCTAAAATAATTCAGTTTATGAAGATGAAATAGGAGGTAGGAAGTGAATTTTGGTTTTGTGATTATCAATGCAGTAGTCAGCCAGGGCGGTCTTCTCCAGATGTATAATGAAGGCGGTTGGGCAATGCACTTATTATTAGTTACTGCTTTAATGGGTGTAATTTTCATATTCGAAAGAGTGATTTCTCTATATTTTAAAACCGGTCCCGATCCAATCGGATATGTAGAAAATTTAATTAACATTATAAAAGGTAAAAAAGGTAAAGAAGGGATAAAAGCAGCTTTCAATAAGGCAAAAACAGAGAGTTCTGCTATATCTAATATTTCCGCAGCAATGCTTGAAAAAGCAAAATATGGCAAGGAAGATATGGAAGAAGCCCGTGATTCGGAAGCACTTGTATCGCTTGCCTTTTTAGATAGAGGGATGCTTGTTCTTGCGGCAGTTGCAAATATTGCTCCGTTAATTGGTTTTCTTGGAACAGTTGTTGGAATGATGATGGCTTTTGAATCAATTGCTCAAGCCGGAACTGTTGAACCTACAATTGTAGCTGACGGTATTAGAGTTGCCTTGATAACAACTGCAACAGGTTTGATGATAGCTTTTCCTGCCAGTGCATTTCATGTTTGGTTTACTTCAAGGATTAATACAATTTCAAGAAAATTTGAAGAAGCATCGACTATGCTTGTCGAAACGGTATTAGAAGAAGAAGTAGAGGGATAAAATGGCATTTCGTCCAAAAGTTACACGAGAAGCCGAAATACCAACCAGTTCCATGTCTGATATAGCTTTTTTATTATTAGTTTTTTTTCTCGTCACTACTCATTTTGAAAAAGACAGCGGAATGATAACAAAACTTCCTCCGTCAGGGGAAACCCAGGAAGCTCAGGAAAATGTTGTTCTCAGTATAGTTGTCCCTGAAGACACATTGGTTTCAGGTGACAGTGTTAAAGTTGGAGGAGTGAAGATTCCTTTTACAGATATTCGTAATGTCGTATATGATTCGGTTGCATCTGCAATTGAGAACAGGAAAATGAAGGCTCCTCTTCTTTTTATCGAGGGAGGTGTTACTTATCAACGGATGCTCGATGTTTACACTGAGATAATTAAAGCTGCAGATTCTCTTGATATGGCTTATCCAAATCTTCCGGATGAGGATTGGTTCAATAAACAGACGGTCTTATCTCTGATCAGTGTTCAATTAAGACCTATTACAGGCTGGTAGGTGTTTTTATGAGATTGTTAGAAAAGAAAAAGACAAAACCTATAATACCGACAAGTTCAATGTCGGATATAGCTTTCCTTTTGATCATATTTTTCATGGTTACAACGGTTTTCAGACAGGAAAGAGGACTTGATGTTTCCCTGCCTGCAGGGGATCTTGCTCAGAAGCTTGAACAGAGAAGAATACATCATGTCTATCTCGGATGGTCTTCAAAAAATATATCTGACAGACTTCCAATTGTTTCCATAGATGATCAGATTTATCCGATGGAACAGGTGGATGGTGTTTTAAGGAGCAAACTTGAAGAATTCAGAGCAAGTACAAGTGGCAGTGACGAAGAGTGGAAGCAATTTGTCTTCAGTTTTCAGATTGAAGAAGATATGCCCTATGTGTACATTGATTCTCTGCTTCAGGAAGCCCGACAGGGAGGAAGAAATGTTGTCCAGGCAATTCAGATAAACTATGGAGCGAGAGAAAGGCAAAGAGGGGGATAATATGAAAACTAGAAGAATGAGCAATGCTATTCCAATGAGAGTTGGTTTTGTTTTTGCTCTGGTATTGCATCTTGTTGCCTTTATTGTCATACCTGAACCGGAAATTCCGGAGTATCAACCCTCGGAAAGGAGAGAAGCGACAACTGTTCAACAGGATGTCAATCTTCAGGTTGATTTCCAGGCAGTTGAGGAAATACATCAGGAGATACAGCAACCTCAGGATTTACTTCAGGAACTTCCGGAGCAGTCAGGGATGATAGAGATTTCCGATGAAGGAGATACACTTCTCGGAAGTACTGCTTCCGATGTCTTTGAAGTTGACACAATGGATCTGATACCGGATGAAAATACAGAAGCAAGTTCCGAATATGTGGATGTCTACGAGGTACCACCACAACCAATACATCTTCAGCAGCCGAATTATCCTTCTGCTGCAGAAAACATGGGAATGGAAGGGACTGTGATTTTGATATTATATGTTAATATTGACGGTTCGGTTACACGTGCAGATGTGCTCAGATCCGACAATCCTCTGTTCGATGATGCTGCTGTTGAAGCAGGATTAAAATGCAGATTCAAACCTGCTGAAAGTGCTGGAAGACCAATTAGAGTTAAATTAGTTTTTCCTGTTAACTTCAGATTAAATTAAGGAGGTGGATGTGAAGAGAACAGTATTAATTTTTATCTTTCTTTTCCTTTTGATTATTCCTACTTTTCTCATGGCAAGGACAAGAGATGAGATAAAACCGCTTCTTACACCATATACACAATATAAGAACCAGAATGTAAGTAATATATGGTTGACTTTTACTAATTACGGATTTTTTGGAAATGGAGGGGATTGGGGTATAGAACCTTATTCATGCATATTCCCGGCTTATTCGAATCAGGAATATCTCTATCAGGGCGCTCTCTGGATGGGTGCTATAGTTGGAAGAGATACGATCTGCAGTGTAGGTGCGGACGGATGGGCTCATGAGAATGAAATGTTCCCCGGAGTAGATCAAAGCGATTCGATTTTAGAGAGATCGATAAATCCAAATTCACCTGTATATGATTCTGCAGCAGTATCGGAGCTCGATTTTATTGCAGTTTACTGTGATACTTATACGGACCCATCGATACCAAATCTTGGTCCGTTTCACAGACCCCTCGGTGTCGAAGTAACTCAGAAGAGTTATGCCTGGAGTTACAGCTATTCAGAGGACTTCATAATAATAGATGTCTGGGTTAAAAATATCGGCAGAAGAACTTTGAAGGAGATGTACATTGGTCTTTATATGGATGGTGACTGCGGTCCTACGGGAGCTATATATGATACTGACAAAGCACAGGATGATGTAACCGGTTTTGTTGCAAGTATACCTGTTCAGTATGGAGGAAATCCGGATAATCCAAAAGACAGTATCAAAACTGCCTGGATTGCAAATGGCGCTATGTATGGATTTGAAGGAAATACGGCAGGGATCATGACACCGGATGTTACAGGCTGCAGAGTATTGAGATCACCAAATCCTTATCTGAGCACATCATTTAACTGGTGGTATTCAAATCAAACAGATATGATATTAGATTGGGGACCGGCATTTCCAGACAATCCATATGATATACGTTTAACTCAGATAAATTCCCAATTTTCACCAGGTGATCCCCAACCTGGTACTCCAAGTTATTCCTTCCCAAGAGCTGATATTATGAAATGGCTTTTACTTGCCAACGGCTCGTTTGATCCGGACCAGTACGACATAAAATACCCTCCAACCGATACAATGTTAAATGACACAAGATATCTTTTATCATTTGGTCCTATATATCCTGCTGTCAGAAATGGAGTACCCGTTACCG
>CBDUTX010000068.1:0-8886 GCA_965370235.1 uncultured Desulfuromonadaceae bacterium
ACAGAAAAGGGAGAATATATAAAAAGAAAGATATATTAATTGTTGTAATAATAATTGAGTGAGTGAGTGTTTGGTCTTTTAGTAATAATAATACTTTTTACTTATAGTAGTGGAGCAGATAGAGGTCTTTATCAAGAGTATGATTACAATAATAATTTATCAGAAAACCGGAAGAGGTATAATTCAGATTTTGACTCCTCTAATGTTGAATTTATTGGTAGTTGGCATTTTGGTCCTTTAACTACGGAGGTCACAGAAGAATGTAGAGATCATAGAGTCCTGCACAACCACTCCCAATTTTTTCACACAAAGGCACAAAGACACGAAGCCCCAACCCATCCCAACAAAATATGTTTCAAAAATTGTTAATATTTATAATTTTCCAAATTACTATATACAAATAATTATCATCAATTTATAATCTTTTTTTTTGGATGTTAAAAAATTCTAATACTGATATTTAAATTAATACAAGGAGGTTTATTTGATATTATCAAAGCTTAATGAATATATTGGAGAGGAAATCGAATTCCACTGCTGGTTGATGGGAAAGAGGAGTTCAGGTTCAATACACTTTTTAATGATCAGAGACGGCTCTGCATTTTGTCAAGTTATTGCCAGTAAAGAGAATTTACCTGTTGACAAATTCAATATCTGTGACCATCTTCAAATAGAAACTGCATTAAAAATCAAAGGTGTTGTCGTCAAGGAGAGCAGATCTAAACTGGGATTTGAAATTCATCTTAAAGATTTTACTGTAATTTCTGAACCCTCTGAAGAGTACCCAATTCCAAGGAAACCAAGTGGTCCTGATTTCTTACTTACTAAAAGGCATTTATGGATTAGATCTCCCAGACAGACTGCGATCATGAGAATAAGATCAAATATAATACATGCAGTTCGAGAGTTTTTGGATAAAAATGATTTTTTCTGTGTAGATACTCCTATCTTTACAGCAGCAGCAGGTGAAGGGACTACAACTCTATTTAAAGTTGATTATTTTAATAACGATGTATTCCTTGCTCAAACAGGACAGTTGTACAATGAAGCTACAGTGTTAGCTCTTGAGAAAGTATATTGTTTTGGTCCATCTTTCAGAGCAGAGAAATCAAAGACAAGAAGACATCTGACTGAATACTGGCAGATTGAACCGGAATTTATTTTTGCTGATCTCGATTCAGTTATAAAACTTGCACAGGATATGATAGTTTTTGCTATCGATCGTGTCCTTGATAGATGTCAGACCGACTTAAAAATACTCGAAAGAGATGTTTCAAAACTTCAGATGATAAAACCTCCATTCCCTCAAATTACATACAGTGAAGCTGTTGAAATATTGAAGAAAAAGGATTTTAATATAACATGGGGAGATGATTTCGGAGCTCCCGAAGAAACTGAAATATCTTCAAATTTTTCAAAACCGGTTTGTGTGCATCATTACCCTATCAAAATTAAAGCTTTTTATATGAAGGAAGATCCTGATGATAAAAAGCTTGCTCTTGGTGTGGATTTTCTTGCTCCTGAAGGTTATGGTGAAATAGTTGGGGGTGGAATAAGAGAGGAGAACTTAAAAATTCTTGAAAAAAGAATTGAAGATGAAAATCTACCTGAAGAAGATTTTCTATGGTATCTCGATCTGAGAAAATTTGGATCCGTACCTCATGGAGGTTTTGGATTAGGCATTGAAAGGACTGTAGCCTGGATCTGTGGAGTACATCATATCAGGGAGTGTATTGCTTTTCCAAGGACAATTGACAGGATAAAACCGTGAGCTGAGATAATCATCTCAGCTCTTGATTATTATTACTTACTTTCAGTTTGTTTGATGTCTTTTTTGCTGACTTGTTTTTTGTTTTGTTTATCGTCGTCGTAATAAAGAGTGGCAATAATAGCAATCATTCCAACAGCAGCTATTCCACCTACAACGGGCATGATCATAAATAAACTTGCTAAGATTATTGAGACAAAAAATTCCATTGCTTTTTTCTGATCGGACTTAATCCAATTAACCGATCTTTTAAGTGCATCACCAAAACTTGCTTTTTCTTCAGAGATCAAAAGAAGACCTCTGAAGTATATTATCTGTCCAATAGAAGCGGAAAATATATAGACCAATACAAGAATCGGATACATAAAACAAAATCCGCATCCTCTTGTGACAGCACCAATAACTATTGTCAAAACCCAGAATATTGCAATTATTCCACCAACAACAGCTCCGATTATCAAAGATAGAAGAAAAGAAGGAGTAAAATATGACATTGCTGAAAATGCGTCATTGAATTCAACTTTATCATTTTTCTGTAATTTACGTACAGCTTTTAGTATACCTATCATTACAGGTCCTGAAAGAACGCCAAAAGTAACACTAACAGCCAATGAACCGAGTAGTATAGTCAATCCATAGTTTACCATGTCCTTTTGAAAAATACCCCAAGCTTCTTTACATTTATCTAAAGCACTTTGAAAATTGAATTTTTCTGCCATATACACCTCCTGAGGATAATAATTTAAATATAATCAAATTTACTCCAAGTTAAAATTTTGTCAAGATATTTTAATCCCGCTGGGCTGTAACTTTCTTTTAGATATCTGATAAATTCAATTATTCAAATATTTTAGATAAATATAATAAAGTAAATATTAGATTTTAAAGTGAATTTGAGATATAACAAATAATGCTGTTGAAAATCCAACATCACAAAGAGAAAAAACACTTGGATAAAATATGTAACAATAGATTATACAAAATAAATCCAACAAATCACTGTACTGGATTTATAAAAACCAGTAAGTTTTAATTTTATATTTAATAAGGAGATTGTTTTGAAATGTAAAAACCATCCTGATATCATATCATGTGCAAAATGTTACATTTGTAAAGAAAATATCTGTCATCTATGTACAGTTGAAAAAGATGATAAAGTTTACTGCAAGAAGTGTTTTGATAAGAAATTTAAGGTCCCTGAAAAAATTATTAAGCCTGTAGTTAAAGAAATAGACAAAAAAGATCAATTTAATATATTAGCAATATTAAGTTTTTCACTCGGAATTGCCGGATTATTTTTGAATTTATTAGCTGCAATACCAGCTATAATTCTTGGATTAATTGCCAGGAACCAAATTAAAAAATCCGGGGAAAAGGGGAGTGAATTTGCTATTCTTGGATTGATATTCGGTATTATTTTTGCTACAATCTGGACAATTTTAATTTGCGGTTATTTTTCTATGATTGGATCATTTGGTATTACACTCTGTGCAGGTCTTGGTTCGGGTTCCGGTTAATATTGAACACAAAGATATTTTAAACTACCGAGAATACTTGTCTGCGGCAAGCAGACAGAGAAAAAGACAATTAACAATTAGTAATGCCTATACTCAATATAAAGAATAGAACGCAGATGACAGGATGACGCAGATTAACACAGACTTGTCTCGACGAAGCTTATTTGATTTAGCGAAGTCGGATAATATAATGATGATAAAATCTTTTGCTTTGCAAAAAACTTTATCAGTTTATGATTAACACAGAAAAGACATAAATGAAAAATTATCAATTAACAATGTTCAGCACCACCTAATATTTAACCACAGAGGTCACAGAGGAATATTGAGACCACAGAGAAAAGGAATGAAGAATAGAACACAACTGAATATCGAATAACTTTACCGATTTAAGATTTCAAAAGTAAAGTCTGAAGTGAGTAAAAGGAATTTTTAATTTTCTAAATTTTTACATTTTTTAAATTCCTAAAATAGAAGTGTTATTTTTTTTGTTTCGAAAAAGTATTCTCCCACTTTTAATTGATAAAAATAAACTCCTGAATTAACATATTCCCCTGAATTATCAGTTTTATCCCAAACAACAGAATAATCTCCTGCCGGTAAAATTTCATTTACTAAAGTTTTCACTTTCTGTCCTCTTAAATTGTAGATACTTAACTCTGCATTTCCAGTAAGTTCTATGGGAATTGAGAAGCTGATTGTAGTATTTATACTAAAGGGGTTTGGAAAGACAGAAGTGTAAAAGAATTGTTCATGCTGGTTATTAGTAGCTACGCTTGATTGTACAGATGTTTCATCACTGAGCCTTGATTCGGTACATGCTTTAATAAAAGCAGACACGCAATAATAATTACCGGTTGTTCCCGAAGTATCAGTATAGAATGTATCTGCAACCAATGTGCTGTTGATCTTTGTATAAGGTCCGCCTGATATATTGCTTCTATATATATTGTAACCGGCAATATCCGGTTCTGCATTTGAGTTCCAGTTTAGATAAACTGAATTAGTTAATAACTGAGAAGTAAGATTTTGAGGTTTTAAAGGATGCATCCAGCCTGTATTCCAATTATCATGATAAAAAGTACCCCAATCAGTTAAATAACCACGATAGGGAATATTTTCGATTGTCCATAAATTCACTGTTCCATTGCTTACGACAAGAGCAATTTCAATATCACCATCACCATCGACATCACCGACAGCAGCACTGTTTACCATTGTGTTACCACCGGCAGGAATAGGCCAATCTACAACAGGTGAGCCATCTCCGTTATATGCATAGAAAGTTCCTGCATTATCACCGAAAATTATTTCTCTTTCCCCGTCATTATCCAAATCGAAAATTATGGGAGAGCATTCTATATTATATATGTCAACAGGCCATCCTGCAACTGTATCCCCGGTATGATGCCTTTCCAATATTCCGTATCCATGGCATCCCCCGAAGATTTCCAAATCATCGTCATTATCAATATCTCCTGTTATCGGCATAACATAGGTTTGAGGTCCTGGATAAATTTGAGGCCAATTTGTGTAAGTAGAACCATCATGATGATAAATACCAACATAATTGGTATTGCTTGTATAATATGAATGAAGAATTTCGAAATCACCATCATCATCGAGGTCTGCAAAAACCGGTTGAGCATAACTCATTCCACCTGCAACATTAAGCTTGGGCCACCCTGGTTTTGCAACTCCATCCTTATCCCAGAGAAATACGGAATAAAAAGATACCGCACAAATTTCAATCTCTCCGTCATTATCAAGATCTCCAACTGTGGGGGTTGCAATGCACATATAATCCAAAGGTTGAGGCCAACCAGGGTATATAGTTCCATCACGATTAAAAACAATTACATGACCATCAGGATATATTTTTTGTCCTAAAATTATCTCAAGAAAACCATCATCATCTATATCAAAGAGGATAGGTGATCTGAAACCACTTGTTTCACCAATTGTTATGGGCCATCCTGTTACTGCTGTTCCATCATTATGCCATGCATATAACCTATTTAGTTTTCCTGCAATAAGAATTTCCAGTCCCGGGTAGTTCGGATCGATATCACCGACTGCTGCTTTGGATTGTATTACATTAAGTCCGGTTTTGGGCCAGCCCGGAAGCTCATTGCCCTGATAGTCCCATACATGAACCGAACCATCTGAACAAGCTGAAATGATCTCAAGAAATCCATCTTCATTAACATCAACAAGACTTACACCTGATGGAGCATAATAGCTCGGTACAACCATACTTTTAGGCCAACCGGGCATCTGTACAGGAATTGTAAGTGAATATTCCTGAACTTCAATTATAACGGATTCAAAATTTGACACGCCATCAAGATCTGTAGAATAAATTCTGACATTTGAATCCTGTGCATTTAGAAACATTGGGATTAAGCTAAATATTATCACAGATAATACACTTAAAACTTTCAGTGAATAGATTTTATCTATTTTCATAATAACTCCTTAAATTATTGAATTTGTTTTATAAGGAAAAAGATTATTAATATTATATCATAGAAATTAATAAATCAATGACTATGGAGAGGTCAGATCTTTTATCTTATAGAAAATGAAAAAATAAAGAGAATAAGAAAGTCAATTGTTTTGTTAGTAGTATTTTTATTTATTGATATATACCTTTACGCTGACTTGATCAGGACTTTTGATGAATTAATTAATATTTAATAAAAAAATCATTTTATAGTTGTTTTTTTACTAAGAGTAATTATACTAAAAACACTATTAATAAGGAGAGTTAAGATGTTAAAAAAATTATTTGTTTTTTATATTTCTTTTATATTTTCCTCTTTATTTAATGTTACTTATTCACAAACTATTTTGGGAAAAATTCCAATACCCGATGGACATTTACCAACATGTACTTTTTATGAATCCCAATCACAAAAACTTTATACTGCAAATTTATGGCATGCTAATATGAGTGTAGTTGATGTGACAAATCATGAAATAGACACAACTGTGCATATGGAAGGAGCATACATAGGATGTTTGTTTGTTGGTGTTGATAAAGATAATAATAGAATTTATCTCAGTGATATTGCAGGTAATATGGTTGTTCTTTCAGGGAATGATTATTCACTAATCACTTCATTTACAGGAGTTCCAGGTTGTGGTTTTGCAAGAGATTCAATACAGGATAAAAATTACATCTCAGTCTCATCTAATGAAATAATTGTTATCGATGGATCTACAAGTACAATTATTGATACTATTATTATTGGAGAAATAGCAAGTTCATTTATTAATACAAATAATCTATGCTTTGATAAAGAAAATAATTTACTTTATGTATCCTGCAACAAGGATAATAAAATAGATGTAATTGACTGCGGCCCCGATACAATTATTACTTCTATTTCAATAATCTCCGATACATTTCCGAGATCAATTGATATAAATTATAATACAAACAGAATATATGTTACATGTGATTCTTCAATATCTGTAATAAATACAACTAATCAACAAATTATAACTACTATACATTTAAATTTTCATCCACTTGATTTATTTATAGATCAGTTAAACAATAAGATTTATATTTCTATAGAAGATACCAATATTATTGTTATAGATGGAAATACAAATACGGTTGAAGACACAATAAATTATTCAACTGATTTTATAGATTTTGATCCATCACTTAATGAAATATTCCTTACACATGCAGATGAGAGTATTGTTAATTTTATTTCTATACCAGGATATTCACTTTTAAAAACCCTTATTCTTTTTTACAGGCTTGACGATATAGTAATTGATGAGTTGAGAAATCTTCTTTTTGTTGCAATAACTACAAAAACAAACAATAATTATATATTTAAAATAGACTGTAATACAGATTCAATTATAGATTCATTATTAATAAACAATGAATCTCCATATTCATTATATTTAACTTACGATGATACATTACAAAAGCTGTATCTTGCAGAAAGATCACCAAAGAAGCTTTTTTGTGTTAATTCAGAAACAATGAGTTTAATATCTACTCATAACTTACCGGACAATCCAATGCATTTAAACGCAAATCCTACGACAGGGAAGGTTTATATTCCAATGTTAAACACATCACAACTTCTTGTATTTGATGGAATTGGTGATAGTATTGAGACATTTGTAAATATTAATAGCGCGCCAATAGATGCAGAAGTAAATCCTCTGACAAATAAAATTTTTATTTCTACCGAATCATATTATCTTGATGTTGTCGATGGAGCTACAAATCAACTCGATACAAGTATTTATCTTGCAAGCGGTCCATTCCTTGAATCAAATTGTATTAACAATTTAACAAATGAAATTTATGTAACAAGTTTTTCTGCTAATGATGTAACAATTCTTGATGGGAATAATAATTATTCAATTATCTCAACAATTAACTTTGGTAAAGTAATGAGAGATGGAGTTGTAAATGAAACAACAAACCGAATATTTGTTCACGCTGCTGACAATTATATATATGTAATAAATGGTAATACCCATAGTGTTGAAGATACAATTATTATTTACAAGGATGAAACAAGACTTGCTGTAAATACGATAAATGGGAAACTATATGCTCTTGATTTTGGTGGGATTTTAATACTCAAAGATGATGCTGCGAGTATTGAAGAAGAAGTAAATATTAAAAATCCAATCTGCATAAATTTATCTTTAAAATCTAATATTGATAACTCTTTTTCTATTTATTATCAGCTTGAATCACCTTCATTTGTTGAAATAAATATTTATGATATATGTGGTCGTTGTATAAGAACATTATCAAGTGGTTTTAAAAGCCAAGGAAATCATACTGTAAGATGGAATAGTATGGATGATAATAATATTAAATTATCAAATGGTATTTATTTTATTCATTTTTCTGCAGGAAGTGATATTAATATTATAAGAAAAGCAATTCTTTTACAGTAACCACGTAAATTAATTAATGCAATGTAGTATTCTATTTATTTACACAATAGAATATGATATATTTAAAAATATAAATGGGAGGGGAATAAAATGGGTTATGTACGAGCAGAAATCGAAATAGGGAATCCAAAAAAACCTGAACTGGGAACAATTAAGAAAGAAGCTCTGGTTGATACCGGGGCATTGATGCTTTGCATACCAGAGCATATCTGTGTTCAGATGTGTTTTGAAGAACTTGAAAAAAGAGAGGTCACAACAGCTGATGGTAAAAAGCAATTAGTCCCTTATGTTGGTCCTGTTTTGGTACATTATGAAAATAGAAGCTGTTTTGTAGGAGCTTTAGTATTAGGTGATGATGTTTTACTTGGTGCAGTCCCTATGGAAGATATGGACTTAATATTATCAGTTGCTCATAAAAAAGTCGTTGTAAATCCTGATAGTCCAAATTTTCCACAAGTTTTAGTTAAAAATATATAACAACTCGATCCATCCAAAAAAAATTCAACTAATATGCTCTATTGAAATAGTAGTTAAGTAAATTATATTAAATTCAGAATTTATAAATTAGTATTTTCAAGACATTTGGACACTTTTAGATAATGTATGAAATAAAGATGAAAAAAAATGGGGAAGAGGTAAATATTAATAAAA
>CBDUTX010000069.1:0-8882 GCA_965370235.1 uncultured Desulfuromonadaceae bacterium
GCTAAGTCTTCAACTGTATTGAAGACATTAATTTTTGTAAGTGAAAATTTTTCTTTTGTCTTTGTAAAATTTCTTCCTTTGACTGAAATTGTGATATTCCTGTTTGACCATATATATGCCAGTGTTGAACCAACTCTGCCAGTCCCTATGATTCCAACTCTATAATCAGAATAATTCAATTTCTACATTTTCCAGTGTTATGTCTTTTAATTTTTCAATAAAATTCACAATATTATGAAACGATTTTTCGATATAAATTTTATCTTTATTGACCATTACTATAGCTATTGTCGATCTATTGTAGATATCATGATTATCAACTTCAGCAGTTGAAACATTGAATTTAGCTCTGATCTTTTCTTTTGTACTTTTAACAGCCTGCCTTTTATCCTTTAAAGAGAAAGCCCATTCAATTCCGATTTTTAATTTTAAAAGTCCTATACACATCAGGGAATCACTTTTCTTACACAGTCGATTATTGTTCCGTCTCTGTATTCGATCAAAGCGATGATCTCGTCGGATAATTCGGGTTTATCGGGTATTCCTGTAATTCTTTCAATTTTTTCTTTAAGACTTTGAATTTCCATAATAGGAAGGTTTGAATTTTTAAGATTCTTTTTTAATGTTTTACCAATTTCTGTTTTTTCATTAATCGATATGCCTAATTCAGTTACTATAACATCAATAGTTTCTCCGGGTGCAGTAACTGTTGTTACTTTATCTCTTATTACAGGAATTCTCTTTCTGAAGGCAGGGATGAGTATCATAGACAATTTAACACCTGCAGCAACATCATGATGCCCTCCAATTCCGTGAAGGAGATATCCATCTGAATGTGTATTAACATTTACATTGAAATCAGTATCGACTTCGGTAGCACCAAGAACTCCAATATCCTGATTGTCAACAAGACAGCCTTTTGAATGATAATTAGCATAATAAGTTACGGGGGTTTCAACATGACAGGCATCCTGGTGAAGTGAATGGATTGAAGCAGTATCGAACACCTGTACATCAAAAAGATATTTCACAATGCCTTCATGAAGCATATCAACCGCATATTTAGTAATACCACCTGTTATGAATGATGCAGTTATATTTTTCTCTTTCATTAATTCGGAGAGATATTTTGTAACAGCAAGAGAAATACCTCCTGCACCTGTTTGAAAAGAAAAACCTTTTTTAAAATATCCTGAATTTTCAATTATATCAACTGCATATTTTGCTATTAACAACCTTGTCGGACTTTTTGTAATTTTTGTAGTGCCGCTTACAATTTTTTCACTCTCTCCAATACTTTCGACTTCAGCAACAAAATCAACATTTATCGCGGGTATGGAATAAGGAATACAGGGATATTCGACAAGGTTATCAGTTAAAATAATGACTTTGTCCGCATAGATACTGTCAACATGAGAGTATGCAAGAGGACCGCAGGCTGATTTACCAAGACACCCGTATGAATTACCGTAAATGTCTGCCATTGGAGCTGCTATGAAAGTTGCATCAATATGAAGATCACCATCTTCAATTGCTCTTGCTCTTCCACCATGAGAGCGAAGTATCGGTATTTGAGGGAGCATACCTCCGAGGGAAACAAATCTTCCAACCGGACCATTCATAGATCCTTCAATGCGTGATATCACTCCATTTTTAATATGCTCTATCAAAGGTTCGTGTACAGGAAAAAGAGCACTTGGAGCGAGAATTAGATTTTTGATTCCCATAGATGCAATTTCATCAAGAACCATGTTGACAACAAAATCTCCATTTCTAAGATGATGATGAAAACTGATAGTAGAACCATTTTTGATACCTGATCTCTCAATACATTCCCTGATCGATTTACATTTTTTTCTGTCGCCTGTTATTCTTTCAGGTATTGAGACCGGGATTGGTGGAGATGCTCTGAAACCTCCTCCTCTGTCAGCAAATGCACCTTGAAAGGGTTTAAGCTTTTTACCATTTGCCTCTACAGGAATTGATCTGTTTAAGGAATTTATTATCATCTTCATTATATCCTCCTGAGATCTGCTTGTTGACCTAAAGTCCCATTTTCTTAGCTAATTTTAATATATTTCTTGCTCTTTTTTCAACAGGAGCATCAATCATTTTTCTTCCAATACTGATTACTCCATCACCTCTTTTCCTTGCTGAGTCAATAGCTTTTATAACATTTTTAGCATATTCTATTTCATCTTTCTTTGGTTTATAAACTTCATGTACAACCCGAATCTGCTCCGGGTGGATCAAACCTCTGCCATCAAAACCAAGTGATTTACTTTTTATCGTATCTTCTTTTAATCCCTGCATGTCTGAGATGTTGCTGAAAACACTATCTAATGCCTGGATGGAATTTGCTTTTGATGCGAGAATAATTGCCTGTCTTGCAGCCAGTAATTCCAATGCTTCAGAAGTTCTGCTCGTTCCTATATCTGCTGTAAAATCTTCTGCACCGAAAGATAAAGCTACATTCCTCAAACTTGCAGAAGCGATTTCATTTGCATTTATTATCCCTTTTGCGGTTTCAATCAAAGGGATCAGAGCAATCGATAAATTTTTATAGTTATATATTTTTTCATAAAAAGTGATGGTTTCATCAGCTCTTATAACATCATCTGCTGATTCACATTTTGGAAGTAGAATTGTATCGAAGGAAGGCTTTTTCATCAAAATCTGTAAGTCTTCTCTGCCAAAATTTGTAAGGGGATTAATACGAACCATTTTTTCAGTATTCTCTATTGGCAGAAATTTTAATGCTTCATTGACGAGGAATCGAGCAGACAATTTTTCAGATATTGCAACTGAATCTTCAAGATCAAATATCAGTGAATCAGCTCCAAAAAGGTATGAATTCTGCATAAGATATGGATTGTTTCCCGGAAGGTATAATCTGGATCTTCTCAGTCTGTTCTTTAAAGATTTAATATATTTTGTTTCTTCTTTTAATATTTCTCCTTCTTTTATATCATCTTTAAAGATGTCTTCTTCCGATGCCAGATTAATTGCTGTACGAATTCTTGCCTTAATTGCAAAATCAAGAGCTCCGTCATCATTGATTATCAATGTACATGGACATACTTGATATTCTTTTAGAGTATCTTCAACTAATTTATAAAGAGTTGTTTTAAATAAACTTAATACAGAACTCTTTATCTCAATATTCATATTCTCAGAAGGTTTTATATAAACGAGGAGATCTGATTTTTCCGGTTTGTCTTTTATTGACTGTCTTCCAATTGAAACATTTTTAATTATTTTTCTCATATTTTCTCCTTCTTTAAAACCCTGTTTAAAAATTTATTATAAATTAATGAAATTTATTTGTACACTATAATACTTAGAAGAAAAACAAGAGAACAGTCAGCCTATTACAGACAGGAATGGCAGTATATTCAGGACATCAGGTTAATAAATAAAAGGAAATGCAGGAGAACAAAGCCGATGTAAGAAAAACGGAACACAGGCAGGTAATATTAATGAAGAACGAATCATCAGGAAGAAAAATCAAAAACTGTCTGATAAAGACTTTATCTCATCTGAATTTGGAAACAGTTCTTGTGCTTTATGTAAATAAAGCATTCCATTGGCACTGTCACCGAGTAGAAATGAAACTTTTGACAGATGGTAATATGGTTCGTACCAGTCCGGAGCGAGGGCACTTGCTCTTTTGAAGTACTTTAAAACAGCATAGAAGTCTTTTTGTACAAAAGCAGCTTTGAAGTAGTATTGGGCTCTGTAAGGATTTATTTTTATTGCTCTTTGAAAGAGAATACGTGATGATTGATAAGAATTATATCTGAATTCTCTATCAGCTTTTATAAAATTAAAACCGCCTGTAGCAGACCGGATTGTTACAAAGAGCAGGTAGAGTGTAAATAATATTGAAAGAGTTGTAAGGATAGAAAATGAAATATTTTTTTTAAATTTTAATAATTTAAAATTTGAATACAAACCTGTGATTGAAAAAAATATAAAAGAAAGACCAATATTTTTAAAATTCCAATCTACCATCGAATGAAATAGAAATGCTGCTGATGAAATAAAAATAACCGGATTTAATCTTATGGAGAATAAAATCATAATCAAGAGCAGAGTAAATACCAGAGCGGCAGGTAATCCGACAGTAGAAGAGATTTCAAGAAGAATATTATGCGCAGAGGATGGAAGATCATGTTGGTTTTCAGGTCTGAATCTTGAGTAATTATGACTGAATGTCCCTGGTCCTGTTCCTATGAAAGGATGATTTACAGTCATAGCAAGACTGCCCTGAAAAGTTTCAATTTTACTTGAATAAGTTCTACTGACAGATATATCCCTTGCTGTTATGGATTCAAATCCTCCTGATGATGATCTGTTCTGTGAGATAATGAAAGAAAGTGAAGATCCTATAACAGAAGACAATGTAATAACCAATATTAATTTATTGTATTTTTTTAGTACAAGTGCTGAAAGCAACAGAATTTCTAATATCCAAACTATAACACCTACTCTTGATGAGGTAAGCCATATAAGTATTGATACTAACAGATTAACAAATATAAGAAAAAAGAAGAGAATGGAATTTTTATTTTTTATATTTTTTAAATTCAAAGGATTATTAAATAGAGAAACAGCAGTTTGCCATATGATACCTGTAGATAAGATGAAAAAAGCAGCAAGGGAATTTGAATACTGAAATGTTCCATATAATCTTGGATTAATAATTTGTGATGTAAAATTATTCAAGAGCTCGGGATTTTCATTAAAATATTTTATGGTCTCAGGGAAAATGATAAAGAATTGCCATAGAGAATAGATAATTACAAGAAAAACAGGTAGCATATAAAATTTTAAGACTGAGTTCTTTTGATCTTTAAATGAATTTGCAAGAAAATATATTGAAATCCAGGATAGAGTATATGAAAACCAGATAATGGAAAGTTCTTTTTCAGGAGAAAATACTGATGATATCAAATAGAGAAGCAGAAATAAAAGTGAGAAAAGATGAATATATGAAAATTGAATATTTTTTCTTTTCATAGATCTTATAAAGATAATTACAAGTGCCAGCAGAGGAAGACTTATTAATATGCTTCCTCTGTATTGTACTTTCCATGTTGAGAGAAGAGGAGATAATATAATAATAGAAAGGAATAGAAAGAGATTGAATTTATCTACACATTTATTAATATTAGTTATCACTAATGAATTATAATTCGATGTAGTTTATCTGTACATAAAGAACTCCAGTTAAGTTATTATATTTATCTGAAAATTACATAAATGATGTTTAATATTGACTTGATAATATGTCTTTGTTAAATTTCGAGAAACTTGTTATTTTGATAAATTTCTTTTTTACATTACTTTAATTATTATAGGAGGTTTAATGCCTACATCTCTTGATGAATTAAAATTGGAGAGTTTTAATAAATCAATAAGGAAATATAGCGGGAAAAATGGAGCTATAATCCCTCTTCTCCAATCTGCACAGGATATATTTTCCTATGTGCCTGAACAAGTGATAGAAAAAATTGCTGAAGCTACCAACTCACATGCGAGTACAATTTATGGAGTGGTTACTTTTTACAAGCAATTCAGACTTAAACCTGTTGGTAAACATATCATAAGAGTTTGTCAGGGTACCGCTTGTTATGTGAATAGTGCAAAAGAAGTTTATCAGGCAGTAAAAAATAAACTTGGAATTGAAGAAGGTGAAAATACAGAAGATAGACTTTTTACTCTTCAATCAGTTGCCTGCCTTGGTTGCTGTAGTCTTGCACCTGTTGTTATGATAGATGATGAAACATATGGAAGCTTAACGGCAGAAAAAATAGAAAAGATCCTTGATGAATACATAAACAGGGAAGGGGAAGTAAAATGAAAAAAATACTTGTTGGGATGGGAACATGCGGTATTTCTGCAGGAGCAGATAAAGTATGGAATTACTTAGAGGAAAAGGTTAGACAGGAGAACTTATTTGAAACTGTTATACTTGAAAAAACCGGATGTATTGGCATGTGTTATAGAGAGCCCCTTGTTGAAGTAAAATTTGAAAATGGTACCGCACAGGTATTTGGTGAAATTGATATCTACAGAGCTGATGAAATTCTTCATGATGTTGTTCTAAAAGATGAGAAAAGAGATAAATGGGTAGTCTATGATTATGAGAAGAAAGGAGATATAACCTTTTTCAATAAGCAGGTGAGAATTGTTCTTAGAAATTGTGGAGTTATAAATCCTGAAAGCATCGATGATTACATAGACAAAGATGGATACAATGCCTTAGAAAGAGTTCTGTTTGACTATTCGCCCGATGAAGTGATTGAAACCATTCTTGACAGCGGATTGAGGGGGAGAGGGGGAGGTGGTTTCCCGACAGGGAGAAAATGGATGTTTACAAGTAAAAGTCCCGGAGTTGATAAGTATGTAATATGTAATGCAGATGAGGGTGATCCCGGTGCATTTATGGACAGGAGTGTTCTTGAGGGAGATCCTCATTCTGTCATTGAAGGTATGTTGATCTGTGCTTTTGCTGTCGGTGCTGCTGACGGTTATTTGTATGTAAGAGCTGAATATCCTAAAGCTATCGAAAGATTAAAAGCTGCAATAGCACAGGCTTCAGACAGGGGATATCTCGGTTATAATATAATGAACAGTGGATTTACTTTCCATCTGAAGATTAAAGAAGGAGCAGGAGCTTTTGTCTGCGGAGAAGAGACTGCATTGATTGCTTCTGTAGAAGGACACAGGGGGATGCCGAAGATAAGACCTCCATTTCCAGCAGTTAAAGGGTTGTGGGGTAAACCGACAAATATAAATAATGTTGAAACATTTGCTAATATTCCCTGGATCATATTAAACGGACCTGAAAAATTTGCATCTTATGGAACTGATAAAAGTAAAGGAACAAAAGTATTTGCTCTTGCAGGAAAAGTAAAAAGAAGTGGTCTTGTTGAAGTTCCGATGGGAATGTCGATCAATGAAATAGTTTTTGATGTTGCCGGTGGTGTTAAAGGAGATAAAAAATTTAAAGCTGTCCAGATGGGAGGACCGTCCGGAGGTTGTATCCCGGCAGCAATGGCTAATACTCATATTGATTATGAAGAAATCCAGAAAACAGGTGCAATAATGGGTTCAGGTGGATTAATTGTTATGGATGAAGATACCTGTATGGTAGATGTTGCAAAATTTTTTCTTACATTTACTCAGGCTGAATCCTGCGGGAAATGTACATTCTGCCGAATTGGAACTAAAAGAATGCTTGAAATATTGACAAGAATAACTGAAGGACAGGGAAAAGATGGAGATATTGACAGATTGATTCAGCTTTCAGAGAAAATTAAAACTTCTTCTCTATGTGGTCTGGGACAGACCGCTCCAAATCCGGTGCTTTCAACGATTAAATATTTCCGTGGGGAATACGAACAACATATTAAGGACAAAAAATGTCCTGCCGGAGTTTGTACTTCACTTGTAAAATTTAGGATAGATCCTGAAAAATGTATTGGCTGTACACTTTGTGCTAAAAAATGTCCGACAAATGCAATATCAGGAGAAGTAAAAAAAACATTTATCATTGACCAGGAAACTTGTATATCATGCGGGAAGTGTTTGGAAGTTTGTCCTCGGAATGCAGTCATTAAGGAATAGGGGCTGAAAATGAAAAAAATAAATATAACCATCGATGGAAAAAAAGTTCAGGTTGACAGTGGAATTACGATTTTAAAAGCTGCAAGAGATAACAATATCACAAATATACCAACTTTATGTTATGACCCTGAACTACCCCCATATGGATCGTGTTTCTTATGTGTTGTTGAAGTTGAAGGTTTCCCAAGACTTATTCCTGCGTGTTCATCTCCTGTTGGGGAGGGAATGGTGATAAAAACCAATTCCGAGAAGGTGATAGATACTCGTAAAACAGCTCTTGAATTGCTTCTATCGGAACACTTTGCCGACTGTGACGCTCCATGTGAACAGGAATGTCCCGCACATGTGGATGTGCAGGGATATATAGCTTTGATTTCCAGAGGGTTGCACAGAGAGGCGATTGAATTAATAAGGAAAACAAATCCCCTTCCGGTAACTTGCGGAAGAATATGTGTGAGGAAGTGTGAAATTAAGTGTAGAAGGTCAATAATTGATGAAACAGCAGTTGGAATCAATTATTTAAAAAGATATGCATCGGATGTTGAACGTAACATTCATAATAAAGAAACAGTAAAAGAGAAAAGGACTGAAAATATTGCTATTGTCGGTGGAGGTCCTTCCGGTTTGACAGCAGCTTATTTCCTTGCAAAAGAAGGATACAGGATCGCTGTATTTGACATGATGCCGAAATTAGGCGGGATGCTTAGATACGGAATTCCTGAGTACAGACTGCCTAAAAAATTATTAGACCAGGAAATTCAATTCATACTGGATCTCGGTGTTGAAGTCAAAATGAATATGAAACTTGGAGTTGATTTTACGATTGAATCACTAAAAAAAGATGGATATAAATCAATATTTCTTGCCCTTGGTGCATGGAAAAGCCAGTCGATGCGCTTACCCCAAGAAGATAAACTTCAGGGTGTAATATCGGGCATCAAATATCTGAGAGAAAATCAGATGGGAACAGGAGAAAAATTATCAGGTAATATTATAATAGTTGGAGGAGGAAATACAGCAATTGATGCTGCAAGATCTTCACTGAGAGAAAAAGAGGTCAAGGAAGTAACAATTATTTACAGGAGAACAAAAAAGGAAATGCCGGCAGATCCTATTGAAATTCATGCAGCAGAGGAAGAAGGTGTTAAATTTGAATTTCTTGTTTCTCCTCTGGAATTAATATCAAATAAAAAATTAGAAGGGATCAAATGTCAGAAGATGGAACTTGGAGATCCTGACTCAAGCGG
>CBDUTX010000070.1:0-8862 GCA_965370235.1 uncultured Desulfuromonadaceae bacterium
AAGTCCAATCCCCCCTTATATTTTCCTCATACACTAGGTCTATATTACAATGGAAAAACAGGTATAAATTTTGAAGCTGATATTTTTCTCCCAAGAAGGCTTAGTAAAAACCGCAATTTCATAAACAATCAGATTATTGATGGTCCTTTTCTTAATTTAAATTTAGGTTTAAAAGCTTTTGGAGCAGGACTTGGTTATGGATTGTTTATAAGGTGTCTGGGAACTTTTGCCACCACTTTTAAAGTGAGATGTCTTTACGTTTACAACTCTTCTTTATATATTGAAGAAGAATATTACTATCTTAATTCTGAATTTCAGCAGACTGTTTTTTTCAATACTGTATCAATTGGTTATTTAAGAGCTCTGAATAATCCAAATGATAACAGAAACCTTTTCTATCTAAGCTGGGGAATTAAGATTTAAATATTCGGTTATAAAGATTATGTTTTCTAATCTGTATAGTATTTTTTCCTGAGTAGTCAGTATCTTTTTAATCAAATAACATCAAGAATATTTCCCAATTATAATGAGAGCAATTAAGGGTATAATATTAAGCAGAAATATTCCTATTTTGTAGTAAAGCATTGCCTGGTAGTATATTAAGTTAAATTTCTCTTCGGAAATACCGAACCACTTTCCATGAATTCGGTAGATTAATTTATGGGTAAATTTAAAAAGCAGAGTACTGATCAAAAAAAGTCCCATATTAATTATAGAACACCAGAGAAAAAAATCTCTTAATATTGCTACAGTCATCTTTCCCCCTTTTTAAATGTATAAATTACTCATCTGCAAAAGAAATCCATGAATAATATTATACTCCTAATTAAGAATTTTAAAGTTAAATTTTTATAAATACATTAAACAATATGAATTAGGTTGATGATCTCTGAATTTTTATTTTTTTTTGAGAGAATGTTTTTATATTTTTTTAGGACAGTGTTAAATAAAAATGATATTATAACTGAAAATTTGATTTGAAATGGATCATTATACAGGGAGGTCTTATGTGTGATAAAGATAATTCAGAACTCATGTTATCTGAAGAATTACCACCTGATCCGGTGTTCAGGAATGGAATAAGAAGAGCTCCGAAAAGAGAAATAAACCTTTCAGAAAGTGAGAAGAAAATTGCTCTGAAAAATGCTCTGAGGTACATACCTAAAAATCTTCATGAAAAACTTGTAACTGAGTTTTTGGAGGAACTGAATACAAAGGGCAGAATATACGGATACAGATATCGTCCAGTTGAAGAGATTAAAGGTAAACCTGTTGATAACTATAAGGGAATTCTTGAAGCAAGAGCTCTTCAGGTGAATATCGACAATAATCTGGACTTCGACGTGGCTCTATACCCCTATGAACTCGTAACTTACGGAGAGACAGGGCAGGTCTGTCAGAACTGGATGCAGTACAGGTTGATAAAGAAATACCTCGAGGTTATGAGAGAAGATCAGACTCTTGTTGTCAACTCAGGTCATCCGGTTGGATTGTTCTCTTCCCACAGAAATGCTCCGAGGGTTATATCTACTAATGGTTTGCTCGTCGGACAATGGGACAATCCTAAGACTTTTAATAAACTGGCAGCATTGGGTGTTTCTAACTATGGACAGATGACTGCAGGAGGATGGATGTACATAGGTCCTCAGGGAATTGTTCATGGTACTTATATAACAATAATAAATGCTTGCAGAAAATATCTCGGACTAAGTGATGAAAGAGGTATGAAAGGAATTATTTTTGTATCCTCAGGTCTTGGTGGTATGAGTGGAGCTCAGCCAAAGGCAGTTGAAATTGCAGGATGTATTGGTGTTATTGCCGAGGTTGACTACAGCAGGATAAAGACAAGATTAGATCAGGGCTGGGTAGGAAAAGTTTCCGATGACCTTGAGGAAATTGCAAAATGGATAGAACAATACAGGAATTCATCAAAAACCATTTCAATTGCTTATCATGGAAATATTGTTGACTTACTTGAATATATTGAGAAAGAGAGTATAAAAGTTGAGCTTATCTCGGATCAGACTTCGTGCCATGCGGTATATGAAGGAGGTTACACTCCTGCTGGTGTAAGCTTTGAAGAAGGAAGAAAACTTATCAGAGAGGATTTTGAGAAGTTTAAGAACCTTGTTGATAAGTCTTTGAAAAGACATTTTGAAGTATTATGTAAATTAACTTCAAAAGGTTCATATTTCTGGGATTACGGCAACAGCTTTATGGCTTCTGTTTTTGATGCAGGAGTATCTGAAATTGCAAAGAATGGAAAGGATACTTCCGAAGGTTTTATATGGCCATCATATGTTGAGGATATAATGGGTCCTGTATGCTTTGACAGAGGATTTGGACCTTTCAGATGGGTTTGTCTTTCAGGAAAAGATGAGGACTTAAAAATCACCGATAGAATTGCTCTTGATTGTATCGATCCGGAATTGAGTTCTCTTCATAAAGATAATTATCACTGGATCAAGACTGCAGATAAAAATAAACTCGTTGTTGGCACTAAAGCTAGGATTCTTTATGCAGATGAGAAAGGAAGGATAAATATTGCAAAAAAATTTAACGAAGCTGTGAGGAAGGGTGAAATTGGACCTGTTATCATAGGCAGGGATCATCATGATGTTTCCGGAACTGATTCTCCATTTCGAGAAACTGCCAATATTTATGACGGCAGTAGATTTACTGCTGATATGTCAGTGCAATGTTTTGCAGGAAACGCTACAAGAGGTATGACACTAATTGTTCTGTCAAATGGCGGAGGTGTTGGCATCGGCAGAGCAAGTAACGGTGGTTTTGGTCTTGTTCTTGACGGTTCTGAAAGGATAGATAAGATAATTGATCTTTCACTTTCCTGGGATGTTATCGGAGGTGTTGCTCGAAGGAGTTGGGCAAGAAATAAAAATGCTATTGAAACTGCAGAAAAGTGGAATAGAGATAATGCTGATAAAGGACATATTACAATTCCTAATATTGTTGAAGATGAATTACTTGACACTTTAATTAATTAGGTAAAGCAAACCCCGACCCTAATATGCATGAAAATATATTTATAATACTTGCTGTAATAATTATACTGGCAAAAATTCTTTCCGATCTTTTTATCAGGATAAATATTCCTCCGGTGCTTGGAATGATAGTTATTGGTCTTGTAATGGGTCCAACAGGTTTCAATTTAATAAAATCCCAGGAAGATATGCATATTGTTCATTTCCTCTCGAAACTCGGTGTAATCATACTTCTTTTTATGGCTGGTCTTGATACGGATATTGAAAGGATGAAGAAGATTGGAGGGAATACTTTGATAATCGCTCTTGGAGGAATGGTACTTCCTTTCATATTTGGATTTTCAATTACATATATTTTCTTCTCTTCTGTAAAGACAGCTCTTATTTTTGGTACGATTTTAACAGCTACTTCAGTTTCAATTACTGTAATGACCCTAATGGATATAAAAAAAATGAAAACAGTTGAGGGAAATACAATTCTCGGTGCTGCGATAATTGATGATATACTCGGTATCCTGCTTCTAACTTTTATTTTCAGTTTTCTCGGGGTTGGGGATAAATCATCTCTGATGTCAATTATCTATATATTTGCTTACCTGGCAGGTGCTCTTATAATCGGTTTTATCTTAATTCCCTTTATAATGACCTGGGCAAGTAAACTGAAAACAGAAAAAACTTTGGTTGCTATAAGTTTTTCTCTTCTTCTGTTTTTTGCATGGAGCGCAGAAATGGTAGAAATTGCAGCAATAACAGGTGCATACCTTGCAGGTCTCTTTATAGGCAGAACCAGATTTAAACATAAAATCGGTCAGGATATGCTTGTTCTCGGTCATTCATTTTTTATATCGGTATTTTTTGTTTCAATCGGCTTGATTACGAAACTTCAAATTTCTCAGAAAGTTGTTACTTTTGCAGTAATATTTTCAATTGTTGCTATACTCGGAAAACTCTTTGGGTCCGGATTACTTGCAAAAATGGTTGGATTCAATTGGAAGAGGTCTTTTGCAATAGGTTCGGGAATGATACCAAGAGGGGAGGTTGCTTTGATAATAGCTTCAATTGCAGCATCTCCTTTAAGAGGAGAATTAATAGAATCCGATCAATTTTCGGCAGTAGTTTTCATGGTTCTTATCACTGCTTTTGTTACTCCTTTTTTATTAAAATATTTCTTTAGAGGTAAAAAATAGGGGGAGATATGATTTCAAAGTATTTTCATAAAGAACATGTAATGTTCAATCTTTCATATTCAGATAAAGAAGAACTTTTCAAATATCTATGTAATAAAGCAGAAGATGAGGGTTTTGTTTCTTCTTCCAAGGAGTTCTATGAAGGATTGATGGAAAGAGAAGAAAGAGGGATAACAGAACTTAAACCCGGTGTAGTTCTCCCACATACAAGAGGTAGCTATATTAAGCGTTTATTTGTTTATTTTGTTATAAATACTAAAGGAACATATTATAAGGGTATCAAGCATAATAGAGCAAATTTTATTGTATTCATCGGAATTCCAGATGACGACAAGGATTATCTGAAAGTTCTTGCTTCGCTTTCAAGAATCCTATCTAAAAAAGATTTTCTTAAAGAATTATTGAAATCAGAGGTTTATGAAGATGTAGTCTATATATTGAAAAAGTTCTATATGGATGTAGATAAAATGAAGAGAAGTGAAAAAATATATATAGTTATGTTATGTATTAATCATTTCTCCGATGTAGATAAAGTTCTGCCTTTATTAACGGAAGCAGGAGTTGATAATTTAACAATAATAGATGCTGAAAAACCAGGGTCTCTTTTTGATATGCTGAAATTATTTTCAAGTTTCAGTGTGATAAGAAGAGACGAGAGATATTCAAAGATATTCATGGGCTTGACAGATGATAAAAAATCAGTAGAAAAATTGAACAATCTTTTAAAAAATGAAGGTTTTGATCTTGAAACTTCGGGAAGCGGATTTCTTTTTTCGATTAAAATGGATCAGTGTTTTGGAGGTTTTGAAGAAGAATTTGAGTTCTGAATATTGCAACCACAGATAAAACAATGATCAATGAACAATTATCAATACCCAGCCCAATAAAAAAATATAATCTCGACGAAGTTTTAATTTATTTAGCCATAGCTTTAGCGTAGGCTAACGTAGTCGGATATCTACGAATAACACGAATTCCCACCCATCCGGAAAGAATACAGACACGATGTAGCTTTTAGCGAAGACTATTGAAGTTGGGTAAAGTTGAAGAAACCTGAAAAATTGCTTTTATTAAATAATATTTTATGGTTATATATAATTATAAAAAGAGAAAAGTTTTCAAAACAGTTGAAATTAATTTACAGAAATAACAAATTATTCTATATATTCAAGATATTTTAGAAAAACCCTAAATGAGGAGGTTTTATGACTAAGAGGTTGTTATTGGTTATATCCCTGATATTGATATTGACGGGGATATCATATGGATGGGTTGAGGAGATAGATGGCAGTTGGGGCAATTCCGGTTTAACAAAAATATCAGAGAGCCCGGGACATGTAGAGCTTAATCTCTCACTTGACATGATTGAAGCCCAAGATTTTGTCTATGGTGGGAACATTTATCAGAGCATAATTACAAGAGGAGTATTTTTACCTGCGGACAAAGGAGCTCCAAATTTTCCATCTTATAGCGGTACTGTTATCATACCGCAGGGAGCAAATGTAAAGGTAGAGGTAGTTGAATACCGCACCAGAGTATATCAGGACATCATACCCGTTCCTGCACCGGAGATACCTCTTGAGACAGACAACAGTCCATTGAAGTATGAAGAGGATCAGGAGATATACGGATCCTCGGAGATATATCCGGAGAATATTGTACAGGTTTCAGCGTCATACAAGATAAGAGGAGTTGATGTTGTTACATTCGGTATAATCCCGTTTCAGTGGGATCCTGTCAGTCATCAGCTTACAGCGTACACAGATATAAAGGTGAGACTGGTATTTGAAGGGGGGAATGGTGTATTTGGTGAGGATAGGCTGAGGTCGAGGAACTGGGACAGAATACTGAAACAACTTTTCATAAACTATGCCATGCTGCCGGAAGTTGATTATTCAGAGAGAGTACAGATAGCATTATCAGAAGGAAGAGATAATGCTGAATACATAATAATAATACCCGACAATGCCGATTTCATACAGTGGGCAGACAGTATAAAGAAATTCAGATCGGAAGAGGGAATAATAACGGAAGTATTCACATTGACAGACATCGGAGGAACATCTTCGAGTGCAATAGAGACATGGATTGACAATGCATACAATACCTGGACAATCCCTCCCGAAGCAATTCTAATTCTCGGTGATTTTCCTCAGGTAACATCACCTACATACACAGGATATTTGGGTCCATGCGTATCTGACAACATTTACGGTTCTGTGGCTTCAAACGGAGGAGGGGATAGTCTTCCTGACTTAATAATGGGCAGGATATGCGCACAGAATGCAACACACCTGCATGACATGATAATGAAGGACCTGATATACGAGAGAACACCTCCAATATCAACAGGATTTTATGACAATCCTACAGCAGCCTGCGGTTATCAAACCTCAAGGTGGTTTCAGATTGCAGCAGAGACAGTTAGAGGATTCTGGGCTAACACACTTGGTAAAAATCCTGTAAGGGTGTATGCGACTTATTCAGGAAGTCCTGTACCCGGAGGTATATGGTCAACGAATGCAAATACGTCAATAGTTCTCAATTATTTCAATGCTCTTGGATATATTGACATGACAATTCCGGCAGGTATTAACTGGAATGCAACAACGGCGGACATGTTGAACACTATAAATAACGGTACATTTATAATACAGCACAGGGATCACGGCAGTCATACAGGCTGGGGAGAACCGGATTTTCAAGCCAGTGATTTGAGCAGTTGTACAAATACAGATACAATCTGGCCTTTTGTTTATTCAACAAATTGTCAAACAGGAGAATATAATTTCGGAGATCCATGTTTTACCGAAACATTTCACAGAGCTGCAGGGAAAGGATTTATTGGAGTGAATGCAGCAAGTGGAAATTCATATTCATTTGTAAACGACACATATATCTGGGGTAACTACGATTATTTTTGGCCGTTTTTCATGCCGGATTACAGCGGTTCGGGTGCCTGGACTCAACCTGACACGGCAGATATTAGACCAGGTATTGCAATGCCTTATGCAAAACTTTTCCTCTGCCAGTCATCATGGCCTTATAATCCAAATGCAAAACAGGTTACATACCATCTCTTTCATCATCATGGAGATCCTTATATGAGATTGTTCTCCAATGTTCCTCAGACTATTTCAGCTACCCATGCTTCTGTAATTGGGGATGGAGCTACTGTCTTTCCTGTTACAGCTCCACAGTACAGTTTTATAGCCCTGACTGTTGATGGAGAGATAATAGGAAGAGCAGATGGAACCGGTTCATCAGTTAATGTGACAATAGATCCTCAAACTAACGGAACAGTAGTTAAGATGGTCATTACAAAGCAGGATTACTACAGGTATGAGGTTGATCTCGATGTTGTAATTTTATCAGTTCAGGAAGAACCTGTAATGCCTTCAGGATATCAATTTGCACTGAACAGAGCATATCCTAATCCTGTGCATGGAAGAACAATGATATCTTATTCTGTTGGATCTGAAGCTCCTGTCAAACTGGCTATATACGATGTAACCGGACGTGAAGTCAGTATGCTTGTCAATCAGGTACAGAATGCAGGTAATTACAATGTAGAATGGGACGGAAGAGATAATAATGGTGGAATGGTTTCATCCGGAACATATTTCTACCGCATGACTGCAGGTTCATTTACTGCTGAAGAGATACTTGTATTTGTAAGATAATACTATTTTAATGAGGGGAGGGAAACCTCCCCTTTTTCTCTCAATATTTTTATCCACGAATTTACACGAATCCCAACCCACATCATCTCAAAGACACGAATGATTTCACAAAATTATATAAATAGTTTTGAAAATTAGAACAAGTTCTATTTTCTACAACAATTTATCCAAACAATTTTTTGAGAAAATTATTAACTTTGCTAATTTGTTAAACTTGAAATAGACGATGACCAATTAACAATACTCACCTTAGCACTAATCTAAATAAAAAAGAACAATTAAAAAGTTAAACAATATACTTTATTAATCGATGTCATGCAGCAGGAGATTGGAAATTTTATTTGCAAATCCTACAGGATCCTTTGGTCTTTCCCCATCTTCGATAAGAGCAATATCATGCAATAACAGAATAGATTCGGTTAATTTCGGATCTGAGCGATCATTATCGAAAAGTGATTTTATTTTATTTATCAGTTTATGATCCGGATTAATTTCGAGAACTCTTTTCTGTTGAGGAATAAGTTGGTCTGTAGATTTGAATATTTTTTCAAGACCGTATGACAGCGAGCCTTTTTCTCTGACAAAACAGACAGGACTGTCGACCAATCTATTGCTCAGTTTGACCTCTTTGATATATTCCTTAAGAGTATCTTTTATAAATTCTATCAATCCTTTACTTTCTTCTTCTTTCTTTTTAAAATCATCAGTCTTCTCAATTTCAAGATTCTCATCTGATACATTTTTGAAATTTATATCTTCATATTTATCAAGTTCTTGCATGAAAAGTTCATCAATTCCGGTGTAGAAATAGATAACTTCATAATCTTTTTTTCTGAAGTATTCAAGTGAAGGGGATCTTTCAATCAGTTCCTTATTTTCAGCGATAATAAAGTAGATCTCCTTCTGCTCTTTTGGCATATTCTTTATATAAGTTGATAAATCAATGTATTTCTCTTTTTCTGTTTTTGTTGTTTCAAATATCATCAGATC
>CBDUTX010000071.1:0-8807 GCA_965370235.1 uncultured Desulfuromonadaceae bacterium
CTCAAAATGGGTGCATTTACAAGAAGATAAAAACTACTCGTCCATATGCTGTCATCTGAATCATGATATTCAATTGTCAGATTAACAGAATAATTATCCTGAATATTATCATTAAATGATAAATACAATTCATTTGAGCTTTCAATTGTATCACCTATATTAACAGATCCAAAGTAAACAGAATCATCATTTACAGTAACATTAGGATCGCTGGTACTTACTATGCCATAAACACCGGAAGTATTATTATTTCCGACATTTGTACATCTGTTCTTCATGTAATAATCACATCCGGCATTGATCTGACCATTATTATGACCACCGGTTATACTTGAGATATCCACATAAGCTATATATGCACCTGTTGCAGGTATTGCCTGAACTGTATCCTGATATGTTTCAAGATTTAATCCGGTAATTGTTAAAAGAAGATCCATTGTAGTAGTTGGAACAGGATCCAAAGTTACAGTGGCATTACCACCTGCATCCGTGTATGCAACTCCATAAATTATACCATCATGATAAATTGCACACTTTGCATTTTCAATGCCTATAACTTGAATCTGATAAGTTGAATTACCTAAAAATATCGTGCCGAGGTGATTTACAGTCAAGGTCTGTTGCGGAGCTGTTCGAGCCATCAATTCACAATCTCCAAGAATGTTGTACTGTTCTACTATTTTATGCCCTTCACCTCCATTACCTGGATAGAGATCAAGTGCTTTCATCTCTCCTCCGAAGAACAAACCACCAAAAGTCTGTTTTTCAGCTCTTATCAGAAGATGGATCATATGTGACTGCATGTCACAGGGAGGAACCCATGATGCACCGGTAGAAGCTCCATGATAGGCTATTGCACCATCCGGATTTGCTGCATCACCTGCTCTCAGCCATGCCTCTCCGAAACATTCCGACATGCCATAATCTCCGTTATCGCATGCTACATCTTCAATAAATAAAAGCATCCAGGGATTATTAAGTGCATGAATGTCTGATTTATCAAAACCCGTAGTTGACCACGAGGTTCCGGAACCATGACCAATGTAGTTTATTATACTTCTTCCATCATTCACAGCAGTTGTCACCTGAGATGCCGTTGCTGACGAATGATATATCTGATCAACTTCAGAATAACCGGCAATATTCATCAATGAATCTCTCAACATTTCACAACGTTCCCAGTCAGCAAGGCTTGTTCCGCCTGTATCATCTCCGCCAATTCCAACAGCTTTACCAATCCAGGCTGTACCTGAAGTGTAATTCTGTATGTCTTTGTCATAATGAAGAGATTTTGCAACCTGTGTCGATACCTGGTCGGCGGTTGTTGCAGAAAACCTCGAGATAAAGAAATCTGCATAGAGATCACTACCATCTACAAGGGCATATCTTGTATCTGTATCTATAATTACATGAGTGCTGTGAGTACCTTCCAAAGTCGGTATCTGTGCAACATCACCTACTAAAAGTACATATGTAACTTTATCCGCTGTGTTATAGATAGAATCAAGATAATTTGACAGATGTGCTGTAGTTGTACCAATTGTTGAAAAATCAACAAGGTAACATTCAGTCCCTTTTTGTAATTTCCATTCAAGAAGAGGTTCAACATTAGAATGAAAAGCATCATAAGTAATGATGAACATTCTGCCAGGTTCAGGAATAGGAGTATATCTGCTCATCTCAAAGTTTAAAAATAAATCCTTATAAATACTATAATAATTTTCATCAACTTTAACAGGGAGATTTGTTCTTGTTATTTCATTTACACCCACTCCCTGATCAACTGATATTTCAACAATTATTTTACTGTAAACTCTTAATATATTATTCACCGGATCATATAAAAACGGATTAACCTCAACATTAACCCCTCTGTAATCCCTTAAAATAAAAGGTTCATATGACTTCAGGGGATATTCAGGATAAAAACCCTCTTTTACATAACCTTCAAAAGTATATGGTATTTTAGAAGGGTCCTCGCTTCTCTGAATATTTCCTCTCGAAGGAATTATCCTGTGTATCATGGGAATATCTTCGAATTCTTCACTTATTACCTTAACAGATACTTCTCCTCTATCCTGAATTATCACACTTCTTCTTAATGTAGGTATTTCAGGAAATCCGGTTTCGCGATGGTAAGCTTCATGTGAGAGAATTATATAATCAAAAATCTCTCCATTGATCTCAAATTGCTCCACATCAAAACTCCTGATATTGAATTGAAGCCTCACCTCATCACCTTCATCTGAAAGTACTTCCACATCATATCCCATACCGGAACTCACCTGAATGTTATATGCGGATAGTAAAACAAATCCTGATAATAAAAAAATAAACGCCACTAAAATTCTTTTCATACAAACCTCCGTTATCTTATTATTTCTAATTTAAGCCTGTTATTATAAGTATTCCCCTGAGATTCAAATAATATATTTAGAAAGTATAAACCCTGTGGTAAATCTTCTTCTGAAAATCTATGCTGACCTGCATCCAATTCAATTGATCTTGAAGAAAGTATTCTACCGGATATGTCAATTAAATCGACATTCACTACTCCTGCAGCAGGCAGAGAAAGAAAATATGTTCCAAATCCTCTTGTTCGCACAGAAAATCTTATATTTTCCTCAATTTCCTCAACTGCACTTGCAGTTGTAATAAATGACCATATCTGTGAAAGTTGAGAACGGAAATAACCATTATCGGCATAAACACGCCAGTAGTATATTTCATTTTGACCAAGAGGTGGTGAAATCTGCCATGATGTCTGTCCTCCGGTTCCTTGAGCAACTCCGGTTTCTTCTCTTTCAAGATCTGTCATAAAACTATCTGAGTAAACTCTAAAACTATAAGTCAGTGGAAGACCATTCGGATCGGTTGAATTCTGTATGCAAAGTACAGGTTGAGTACTGACACTTGCACCATTTGCAGGTGATAGAGGAACAGGAATAGTTGGAGTTGAATCTCCGGCAGCTCCGGTCAGTATAAGCACATCATCCACATACCATCCACCTCCTGTAATATAGGAGTCAGAATCCAGTCTAAATCTCACCTTTACATTATGATGCTGAGAATAAGTTGAAAGATCAATTTCCTGATAACTCCATGTCCATTGATCTTCACCGTTAAAAGTTGCAACACCTGTCCATGTCGGATTTTCATTTGATGAAATCTCAACATAACCATAATCATAACCATTTTCAAGATCGTAAACTGTCCAAAAAGAAAGTGTGGTCGGAAAATCAATACCTGAAGACATAGTTGCTGAAATATTTTGATAATTTCCATATGGACCTGTACCAAGACTGTGACTCGGACTGTAATATCTGTTTGTCCTTAACTGCCATATTCCCTGCAGTGTCCAGCTTGAAGAACCCGATTCAAAATCATCAAAGAATCCGCTTGTTGGAGTTCCAACCAGTATATTTACATTATTATTACTGATATAATCGTTATTAGCTGTTGTGATGATATTAAGCTCAACTATATAACCTTCAGGTGTCAACGGATCAAAAATAACTGTCAGAGGATCACCTGTATTTAATACAGATGTCAAAGGTCCTGTATTGCTCATTGTAGCATGATGATCAACAATATAGACATAAGGGTCATCTGTTGAAACATAGATGTTAATACCGCTACCGGTTTCATCCAACGCATAATTGAATAAATTTACAATAATATCTACAGTATCTCCGGGATCAACCTCTCCATTACCATCACTATCTGTAGTAATATCAATATCCTGAGCTCTTAAATAAAGACCTGCCGCCCAGCATACTATTTTATTACCAAGATGGGTTTCTGCGAGCTGGGCATTAAGCTGATCATCCTGCCAGAAAGCTGTACCTACTTCCGGAGAAATGTGGAATATTTTAGGTTTGGTCGTGATGTCGCCATATCCCCAGTCAACCGAACCTCCGTTGACCGGATAAATAGCATTGGCAACTGTTCCGCATGTATATCCGTTTGGAACAGCCATCATATGTGTCAGAGAATCAAATTTCCAGTTATCAGGCGTTAAAGTGCTAACATATCCCCATGGATATAGATATAATCTTGAATAGGAATGATAATCAAGTGAAGTAACAAATTCATGCTGATTGTAGAAATTCATCACGGATTGAATACATGGTTCGCTCCCTGCATAAGGACCTCTATATGTTTCATCCCATGTATATGGACTTGAACCGGTATTATCATATCCCCACTTATAAGTATAATTTCTATTAGGATCAACACCCCACTCCCCACCGCCATTATTTCTCCTGTTCTTTCTCCACATCCCACCATATCCACCATGTGTTTCATTATAGATATATCCGTCGGGATTAACCACGGGTATAATCCAAATTTGTCTGTTGTCAACAAGCCATGTTGCTTCAGGATCAGTTCCGTAATTATCAGCAAGCCAATGGAGAAAGTATATAGCTATTGATGTTGTAATTGGCTCTCTTGCATGATGTAATGCTATGATAAGCGCTTCCGGTTCACTTTCCTGAATATCAACATTATCTGATACTTTTATTGCCCAAACATAGTTCCCATCCCATGTTGTATCACCAAGAGAATCATTCGGTATTATAATTCTCGGTGACACTATCGATGGATATGCATTGTGCAGTGAATCCATAGAATTCAAAGCTTCACTATATGTAAGGTAATCTCCGAATACACCATCACCTACTTGCAGTGACCTGTAATATTCTGACATATTCTCAATTACCATCTCATAATTCAACCCTCTTGCCTTGATTTGCGCAAGCTCATCAGGATGCACAACTGCTTCAATATACAATCCCGGTTTAACATTAACTACGTCAAGACCGAGTGAATTTATGATTGAAATATCCATTTCACTTTTAATGTCTATTAAAATAAGTTGATAAATGTCCTGAGAAATCAGGGATAAAACTGGTATAAAAAATAACAAAACTATAAGGGGAATTTTTTTCATTAATTTTTCTCCTTGTTCAACGATTTATTTATAATATAAAAATATAATTTATAATGTCATAATTACAAGTGTTTAAGTTGCATTTAATATTTTTCAATAGTTTTAAAAAAGGTTAACAATATTTCACTCCTGTTATATTTGTTTCCACTTTTAATAAAAAGAGAAGTTGCAATATCTTTAATATCGTCTGAAAAGGTTTCAATTTCCGTATTCACATTAATCCCCACTCCTGCAATCAATGTTTTACAAAATTCACCGAGTATCTGAGTTTCAATGAGAACACCGGCAACTTTTTTTTTATTTATCAGAACATCATTTGGGGGTTTGATTTCAGGTCTTAAATTTGTAGTATTTACAATCACTTCCTTGATCATCTCGCCCCATGTTATAGGAAGTGTTATAACATCCTTTACCGGCAGATCAGGATGAAGAAGGAAAGTAAAGTACAATCCGACACCTTCAGGGCTTTCCCATTTGTTTTGCTTCTGTCCCCTGCCTTTATATTGTTTGTCCGTTAGTAAAAAATATTCTTTTTTTGATGTTTTAGATAATTCTTCTGCAAGAGTATTTGTTGAGATCAAAGTTTCTTTAAAAATAAATTCAAGTCTTCTCCCTTTCCAAAACAATCCGTCTCTTTTTGCAGTTTGAATAAAGGATTTAAGATCTCTCATATTTATTTTTAATATTATGAAAAGATACAATTAAAAAATTGTGGCTTTAATGTTAGATCAGATTTTAAATTATACTTAACTTAAAAGTCAAGTTATGTTATTAAATAAATTGCTATCTTTCTAAAATAATCCTAAAAATAAAATAGGAGGAATTGTGTCTGAAGTTGACAAAATTGATAAAAAAGAAAAAGAATGGGAAGTGACAACTTTAAACAAAGCAATTTCAAAATTTCCGGAATTAAAAGAAAAATTTGTATCAGGTTCTTCAGAGGAAGTTAAAAGATTATATCTACCAAATAATTATGATCAGGATAACTATCTTCAAAATATTGGGTTTCCCGGGGAATACCCATATACTCGAGGAATTCAGCCAACAATGTACAGAGGAAGATTGTGGACAATGAGGCAATATGCAGGATTTGGTACTGCAGAAGAATCAAACAAAAGATATAAATATCTTCTATCACAAGGACAGACCGGTCTTTCTGTTGCATTCGACCTTCCAACACAAATTGGATACGACTCAGATGATTCCTACAGTCTTGGGGAAGTCGGTAAAGTAGGAGTTGCTATTGATACTTTAGATGACATGGAAACTCTGTTCGATGGGATATCACTTGATAAAGTTTCAACTTCAATGACCATCAATGCACCGGCTTCAATATTATTGGCGATGTATATAGCTGTTGGAGAAAAACAGGGTATTGACAGATTAAAATTAAAAGGAACTATTCAAAATGATATTTTAAAGGAATACATAGCAAGAGGAACATATATTTTTCCACCTTCTCCGTCAATGAGATTGATTACTAACATCTTTGAATACTGCATAAAAAAAGTTCCTAATTTTAATACAATAAGTATATCCGGTTATCATATCAGAGAAGCCGGATCTACAGCTGTTCAGGAAATTGCCTTTACTATTGCAGATGGAATAGAATATGTCAGATCTGCAATAAAGGTAGGACTTGATGTTGATAATTTTGCAGGGAGATTATCATTTTTCTTCAACTCACATAATGATCTTTTTGAGGAAGTGGCAAAATTCAGAGCAGCCCGGAGAATATGGGCAAAAGTTATGAAGGAAATGTTCTGTGCGAAGAAAGACAAGTCAAAGCTTTTGAGATTTCATACACAGACCGGAGGTTCAACTCTTACAGCACAACAGCCTGATAATAATATTGTCAGAGTTACAATTCAAACACTTGCTGCAGTTCTCGGAGGAACACAAAGTCTGCACACAAATTCAAGGGATGAAGCATTAGCATTGCCAACTGAAAACTCGGTGCAAATAGCTTTGAGAACTCAACAAATAGTAGCTTATGAATCTGGCATTACAAATACGGTAGATCCTCTTGCGGGTTCTTACTTTGTCGAAGAATTGACAGATAAAATCGAAAAGGAAGCCTGGAACTATATAAACAAAATTGAAGAAATCGGAGGAATGGTTTCTGCAATTGAAAAGGGATTTGTACAAAAAGAAATTCAGGATTCAGCATATAGATTTCAAAAAGATATTGAAAGCTCAAAAAGGATAATAGTCGGTCTTAATAAATTTATAATTGAAGAGGAATCACCAAAAGATTTATTAAGAGTTGATCCATCATTGAGAAATATTCAAATTGAAAAGATAAAAAAAATTAAAAATACAAGAGATAATGTTAAAGTAAATAATATTTTAAATCAATTAAAGACAAGTGCCCAAGATGAAAATATAAATCTTATACCTGTTATTCTTGAAGCTGTTAAGGAATATGCAACATTGGGCGAAATTTGCCATGTCTTAAGAGAAGTTTTTGGTGAATATCAGGAATCCATTGTTCTATAAGGGGGAAAGATGAGTGAAAAAAAAATTAGAATTCTAATAGCAAAACCAGGACTAGATGGTCATGACAGAGGTGCAAAATATGTTGCAAGAGCACTGAAAGATGAAGGATATGAAGTTATCTACACAGGTCTTAGACAAACTCCTGAATCAATTATTAAAACAGCAATTCAGGAAGATGTAGATTTTATTGGATTGAGCTTATTATCAGGGGCACATAATGAATTATTTCCAAAAGTTGTTGAGCTTTTAAAAGAAAATAATTCCGAAGATATTAAAGTTTTTGGTGGTGGTGTAATACCTGTTGAGGACATACCAGGTTTAAAAGAAAAAGGTGTTAAAGCTATATTCACACCCGGAACGTCAATTAAAGAAATAGTCGATTTTATCGAAGGTCATAAATAATAATCTGTTGAATAAGATATTGTTTAAATCAAATCTTTCTCTAACTTTAACTTTTTTATTAAAATATGGATTTAACTGAAAGAATTTTAAAAGGTGATACAAGAGCTATTGCCCGGTCTATAACCAAAATTGAAAATGATGACCAAAACAAAGAAAATCTTATAGATAGTATTTATCCATATACAGAAAAAGCAATAATTTGGGGAATTACCGGTCCTCCCGGTGCCGGTAAAAGTACACTTGTCGATAAATTAATCGATAGGGAAAGAAAACAAAAAAGAAAAGTAGCTGTTATAGCTATAGACCCAAGTTCTCCTTTTTCAGGCGGAGCTTTACTTGGTGACAGATTGAGAATGCAGGGGCATGCAACTGATCCTGATGTTTTTATTAGATCCATGGCTTCAAGAGGACATCTCGGTGGTGTTGCATTGGCATCAGGTGACGCTATTAAAATTCTCGATGCAGCAGGTTTTGATACGATTATTATCGAGACCATTGGTGTTGGACAGACAGAGATTGAAATTATTGAATTATCAGATATTGTTTTACTTGTATTAGCTCCCGGTATGGGTGATGAAATCCAGGCAATGAAAGCAGGTGTGATGGAAATTGGAGATATTTTCGTTGTAAATAAAGCAGATAAAGATGGTGCCGATAAATTAAGCGCTGAAATTGATTATGTTTTAAGTATTAAATATTCTGAAAATCTCTCTGATAAAAATCCAATAGTAAAAACTTCTGCTAAAAACAACTCCGGTATTGATGAATTAATTGATATTATTTATTCTCTGATCAATAAGATGAGAACAAATGGTGAGATGGAAAAGAAAAAAATAAAAAGAATCAAGAAGGAAGTAACCAAAATATTTTCCGGTAAAATTCATGAGATTTTTGATAAAAAATTTTCTTTTTCAGAGAATATTAACAAATGGGTTTATGAAATTTATAAAAA
>CBDUTX010000072.1:0-8790 GCA_965370235.1 uncultured Desulfuromonadaceae bacterium
ATAGACTACTTCTTCCAAACCTTCTTCATACTTCAGGACAATTTTAGCACTTACCATTAGATCCAATGCACCACTGGTAGGATTATATCTAAAAGGAGTATAAACTATCCACCCTATCATAAAACCTGATTTATTACCTGTACCGAAACTAACGATATGCTCTTCCGGATAATAACTGTCAGTTGTGTACACTTCCTGATTTGGATCTGTGAAAGTCAGTTCAGCACCAAATGGAACCAATTCCTGCGCTGGCATTATAGTAAAGGTACCTGCACTTTCCCATTGAACATCCTCAAATACTGCTGATAGGACTTGAGAAGTTCTTGGTATGCTGAATTGAACTACCAGAGATGGCAGAGCAGGATATCCGGGTTTTGAATATATTCTTCCATTGTCAATGTTAATATAATCATACCCCATGTAAATGCTGCTTGTTATCCGGTTTAAATCGTTTGAAACATTCCAGGATACTTCCCCTGAAATAATGGAACCTGACATTATAAAACCCAGTAATATTGCTAATATTGAAATTTTTCCCATTGCAATTTCTCCTTCAAATTTTTTTTAATTATTACTCTATTATCTCCTCCAAAAATTTTGTAGCCTATTTTATAATTCTATTAAAACCAAAATTTTTCTTTAAATAAATTTATCTAATAACAACAAGTTTTTCACCTGATCTGAAAGATCCTGCAGTCATACTGTAAAAATAAGTTCCGGAAGACACCTGGCGACCATGATTGTCCCTTCCGTCCCACTCTACCCTGTAATTACCGGCACTCTGTATCTGGTTAACAAGTATACTGACCTCGCGACCCGATACATCATATATCACAAGGCTTACAGGAACTTCTGAACCAATTGAATATAATATCACAGCTCGTCCTCTTACCGGATTCGGATATGCTCTATGAAGAGCAAAGTAATATGAAGTGCTTAAACCGATTTCTTCTTCTTCGACCCCGACAAATCCTGATCCGAGTACAATTTCGACATCATCGAAATAATAGCCTTCGGCAACACCTGATGGATTGGAGAAAAATACCCAGCCTATCTGAGCATTTGCATTAATATTAATCGGTACATGCTGCTCTTCCCAGATCTTATGCTCGCCTGTGTAAATTGAATCATATGGAGGATAATTCCATGCACCTGTATAGCCTTCATCAGGATGTAACAATCCCCAGTTCGAACCTCCGTCTGTCGAGTATACAATCTGAATTTTATCGGAGTTATCAGCAATATCATACCAGTGCCAGAAGGTCATGACACTGCCATCAGTTATCACAAGTGTATCCGTCATCACATATGAATTGATAACAGGGGCTGCATACTGCCATGTCCCTTCCTGTCCGCAATACATCGAATGACTTGAGCTGTGAGAATTATGCTCTGTCAGATGCCAGGAGGTCGGTCCCGTGTAAATCCAGTTGGAATCTCCATTTTCAAAATTATCAATAAAAACCGATCCAACGCTAAAAGTTACAGTATCTGTGAAAACAAGTCCTCCGGAAGAAAGAGTAATTACTTCCATTTCTACAAAATTCGGTTGGGGACATGATGAATTGACTGTGATCAGGAAAGCATTGTTAACTAATATACTCGAACCTGTTTCAAGTGAATCAAAACTGTAATTTGAATCTAATACAGTTATATAAGGATCATCAATATAACATGTGATATCTAAGTTATATGCTGTTCCACTTCCATTATTTATTAAATTCGGAGATAGATAAAAAGTATCTCCCGGCATAATACTTAAAGGACCTTCAATATTGCCAAGAACAATTTCCGGTGAATTAATTAAAATATCAAACATACTGACCCAACTGCTGTCATTGGCATCCCAGCAGGTAAAATTTACTAATACAGCAGTGCTGTCATAAAGACCCTGAGAAAGTTCAATATGATAAGATGAATATCCAACTGTAGTATCGAAAACTCCTACATTTCCAAAACCGATAGTATCTAAAGTTATATTAATATTCGGATCATTCGACCATAGATATCCAAACACATTGTTTGCCTGGACTGAACCCCAGTTTGCAACAGCAATATCGATATCATAATTACATCCGGGATTTATCTGCCCGTTATTATGAGAACCGGCAACATTATCTATATATGCAAAAATTACATGAGGAATTGAAGAAGGGACTACATCTATCTCATCTATATATCTATAACAGTTCTGCTTTGTTACAACGACTTTTACAATACTTCCGGAACTCTGGGGACTTATCGGAACATTTACGGTTGTATCAGCTCCTTCTGCTCTTCCAATTATTTCCTCCCCTACAATTAGAGCAATAAATGATCCATCTGAAGCGAGAACAGGAAACTGTGTTTCGCCTGCTACAAGAGCAGAAGGATGATATACTGCTATATAAGAGGGCAGTTCTGTAAACAATCTCATATAAGGATCACCATGATGATGAAATAAATTATATGTAGCTCTTTTTGCTGAAGAATTGTAATACCAGGATGAGAGATTAAGATATATCTTGCCATAGACCATCGCCCATGCAGGTTTCGCATCATGATATGCTGACACACCGTATCCGGGATCAAATTGTGACCAGAAATAATCATACATTCCCCATACATATATATCATTTACAAATGAAAAAGAAACTTCACTTGCAGCATTTATTCCTATACATCCTGTCTCCTCTCTTCTATGAAATCTTTCTGCAAAGACTTCATTGGTCGAGTTATACTTACCTGTCAGGCAGTTAGTTGAAAAAACAAAAGGCAGTTCAGGAGGGGAATTTGTCAGTTGATTAATACTATGTATTCCAAAATCCGGTTCACCCCATCCTGTTTCGTTTCCATGATCTCTATGCTGAACTACAAATGTTCCATTACTGATTGCATTAATCATATCAGCACCTGTACCTGTCCAGTCTATCCCTGCAGGAATTGTAGTGGTAATATAACCTAAAGCAGCAAAATAATTTACTACAGTCGAGGTATTTACTGCTGTTGACCATGCACCTCCTACAACCGGAGTACCACTGTATATTGCATAAACCCTTGTTGTAGTTTTGCCAAGAGAATGTTCCCAAAAACCACTGATAACTTCTGCACATAATTGGAACCATCTATCGGTCTGATAACCACAGGCAGATAACGGATTGTCATAAAATGAATAATCAAGCGTAGGATTTCTCTCATAATTAATATCTTTCATTATTAAAGTATTCAAGCTTGACCAGTCCTGAGCTGTTATTCTCCCAAAGACAATTTCAGGCAGATAATCATTGTAAAGAACATCAGCATATACATTATCTGCTACATAACCGTTATAAAACGGAGATGTAATCCCGTAATTTTCACCGCTGTTGGGGAAATCAGAGAGCAGCAATACTGCCTCAGGAGGTATTGACCAAGTATTATACGCATTGTCTATCCAGCTCTCAATTTGAGATGCTGATGTACCTCCAATATCAGTTAAAGTGAATACTTCTGTAATTATCCCTTCCTCGGTTCTGTATCTTTTTATACTGTCTGCCCATGATATAAAACTGCTGTCATCCGGAACTATTATTACAAATTCAGCATTATCTCTTCCTTCAGAATTTGCATTTAGAAGTCTCTTTGAATAATTTATATCCGGTAAAGAATTCCCATTGATAACAGATGATTTTATTATTCTGTCCCAATTTCTGCTTCTCAATCTGTCCTCACCAAAATGACCATTACCTCCCTGAAAAATAATTCGGAATTTAACTTTTGTGTAAACCTTGATATTTTCAGTAACCGGATCCCATTGAAATGGAATCAGAGAAAAGGTTACAACATCTACCCCTCTTATCTTCCAGGGGTCAGAAATTATTAATATCTCGTTTGGATATAGAGAAGTTCCGTTATAAATAACTAGATCTTTCGGATAGTATAACGGACTATCATCATTTTCATTTGGTATTACAGGAGCAGGTGATGGTACGATGTGTTCAAATACTTCATATTCTACTTCGAGTATTTCTATATAAGCATCAGCCCCCTGAGGAATTGCCACAGAACGGCTGAATCCGGGTAAATTAGGTTTACCGGGATCTGCAGGTAGAAAGACACCTGAAATTACAATATTCTGATATGTTTCTCCATTTAGTAAAAAATCTTCAAAATCAGCACCCTCCAGATGAAAAGACAACTCAACACTGCTATTTGTTTCTGAAATAATATTCATTACAAGATCATTGTTTGAATCAGCCGGAAGCTGGACTGAAAAAAAAGTCAAACATACGATCATTATAGATACGAAAAGTTTAAACATAGAATCTCCTTATTTATGATAACTTCAATGAATATACTAACTATCCAAGGATTTACTAAATACCCCTGGTAAATTCTTTTCCCCTTAAACTATTATATCTGTTGAAGGGATCCAAATGACAATTGAACATCTAAATCCCTTCAATCAACAAAAGTTTACCTTATAACGATTAATTTATCTCCGTCCGAGAAAGAACCGGCAATAAGTCTGTAAAAATATGTTCCGTTAGAGACCAGTTCTCCCCTATTATCCCTTCCATCCCACTGAATTTTGTATGTTCCGGGAGTTTGCATTGTATTTACCAGATTCCTCACTTCTCTTCCGGTTATATCATAGACATTCAAATTTACATTTACATTCGAACCAATAGAATAATTAATTGTAGTTCTGCTCGAAACAGGATTCGGATATGCCCTGTGAAGTGCAAAGGTATAAGTTTCTGCAATATTTCCACTTTCTTCAACTATTAAGAAACCTGAACCACCTGTTATATCAATATCATCAAAATAATATCCTTCATGCTCAACATATCCGTCAGTGTCAAATCTCCAGCATATATTAACTTGACCATTAACATCAAAAACGACATGTCTCTCTTCCCACTGAAGTTGATTACCTGTGAAAATCGAATCAGCTGAATTGTAATACCATGTAGCGTCATAACCTTCCAGTGTATAAAGTGGAGACCATGATGAACCTCCATCTGTAGAAATCTCCAGTCTGCAACCATCCCAACCCTGTCCATCATCTTCAATTTCATACCAATGCCAGAAAGTCATAGTATCTCCATTCGATACATTTATCACCGGAGAAATAACCCTTGCTTGTGAAAGATTGTTTGAATAAGAACCTGATTCATTTCCGCTGAACATTGAATGATTCGATGAATTATAACGTCTTGAAGTTATGTGCCAGCATGATGAACCGCTATATGTCCAGTCTCCTATTCCACTTTCAAAATCTTCTGTAAATGCAATATTTCCAACACTGAAAGTGAAAGTATCTGTAAAACTATATCCGCCATCTGTTACTGTATTGAGTTCAATATCAATCCAATAAGGTTCCGGACAGCTCGATGAAAGACTGATATTAAATGCAGAGTCTTCTCCAATCCATGAAAGCCCTCCGGGAGCCAATGCATTAAATGTTTCCTCAGAGTCTAACAATGTTACATAAGGGTCATCGCAATATATTGTAAGTTCGAGAGCATAAGCAGTTCCTGATCCTGTATTTTCAATTCGGGACCATATATAAAAATTATCTCCAGGATGAATTTCTTCAGGACCACCGACACTATAAAGTTCAAGATCGGGAGAATTTGCATTAATTCCAAAACTACTCTCCCATAAACTGTCATTTTGATCAAAACATTCCAATATAAGAGAAATGTAATAACCGTCAGGTACACTGTCAGAAATTGAAAATCCACATGTATTTGAAGAAATAACTGTATCATTTGAAACTATATCTCCGAATAATAATGTATCGTTTTGAATTGAGATATAAGGATCAGATGAATTTATAACACCTTTTACATTATTTGATGACTGATTACCGTAATTTGAGACAGAAATTGACATTTCATAATTACATCCGGCATTTATCTGATTATTATCATATCCACCCGATATGGATTCTATTCCCACAAATATAATATATGCACCTGAAGTGGCAATATTAATGGTATCAACATAGTATAAATGATTATGTGCATAAACAGTAAGCAGTAATGGATCAGGAGATGAAATACTATATGGTACCAAAGCATTTCCAGATGAGTTAGTTGTGTCTGTATACCAGACTACCGTATCACCGGATTTCCACAGACAGCATACAGCTCCTTCGACAGGACCCCGTGTTGAATTAACCGAAACCGGTAAACTTCCGGAACCAATATTTATAACTGCAGGATTGGTTACATTCATTGCAACCGGTTCTCTGGAATAAATTTGAGTTTCCGGGTCACCAAAGAGATTAAGTTCTGTAAGACACCAGTGATCATATCCATCCATACCGGGAATTATATGGTCTTTCCCAAGACCATGTCCTGCACCTATATTCCAATTTTCATTATCAAATACTTCTCCTGCTGTCCAAATATCAAGCCATTCCGAAGGTCCGAGATTTGGTGGATTTCCCCATCCGTACCTTCCATTGAACATTATGGCAATTGCTCCGCCATTTGAATAATTGAAATAATACTCTCCAACACAATCATAATTATCAAACCAGCCTGGCATACAGGCAATTGAATGAATTACACCAAGTTTCATACCGTTTGTAATATTATCCGAACTGTAGATCAATGAACCCGGACCATCCCAGTAAACGCCATCTTTATTGCCATGACCTGCTATGTGACACCAACCGTAACCAAGACTCAATGAATCAGAAAATCCAGCTGTATTGCCGTAATTTTCATACATCTTTGTATGTGTCCACCATGATGGCAAATGATTGTCTGCAATCGAATCACATACCCTATCTCCATAGTAGTTCTGAGACACCCATAGACCTGCACCTCCCTGTAATGATCTTTCAATAAAACCAGAAGGAGGATTTTGTTCATAATTCAAGATTTTATTGACCCATACATCCGCTTCTGCCGTAGTATTGACCGGAAATCTTCCGACATAAACATCACTGTACCAATCACATCCATCCCCTGTTCTTTCTCCATACTGATGGTTACCATTTGCATCCCAATTGCTTGTATAAGGAACTACATCAGAAAAATACAGATCGCATGGAGTATTATCTGTATATGATCCTGCACTTAAAGGTACAATCCTCGCTCCAAGATTATTATGATCACCTGCTAAAACAAAATATATCAAACCATGGTTCTGATGATAATCCTTAACAAATTCCCTGATACTTTCCATATCATCATAATAACCTGAGTAATTTGAAGTCACCCAATCTTTACTGATGACCACTGCACTGACACCCTTTTGAATTTTCCAGTCAACCAGGGGTGAAAAAGAATTTACCAGGTTACTCGGGGTAACAATTACATATTCGACAACTGGAAATTTTCCATCTTTTACAAAGGGAGCATTCTTAAATACATCAAAGGAATTTTCAACCAAATCCTCAACCTGTCCCCCAAAAACTTCTCTCTGAGAAGATGTAAGATATATAACTTCTTCCAATCCTTCTTCATATTTCATCAGAACCTTTGCTTTGATAATCATCTCGAGATCTTTTGTTACAGGATTATATCTGAAAGGAGAATATTCGATCCAGCCTATCATAAATCCGGATTTATTCCCTGTTCCAAAGTTAATAATCTGTTCTTCAGGATAATATCTGTTAGTTGAATAAATCTGCTCGTTCTGGGATGTAAAGAAGATTTGCGAACCTATAGGAATTAATTCCTGTGCCGGCATTATATTATAATTACCTACTCTCTCCCATAGTACTTCATCAAATGTAACCGATAGCAATTTTGATGATCTTGGAATACTGAAGTGTTTTACTATAGAAGGAAGAGACGGAAAACCTACCTCTGAATATTCTCTTCCCCCGTCTAACATAATTAGATCATAATCCATGAATTCACTGATTTGAATGTCAGAGATACTATTCTCAACAGACCAGCTCAACTCTCCTGAATACAATAATGAAAGAGGTAGAATAATCATAGTGATTAATACAAACCATCCTAATTTATTTTTTACCATCACATTCTTCTCCTTGTACAAATTAATTAATTACACATTTATCATAAAGGGCGGTATAAAACCGCCCTAAAAGTTATTATCTTACAACTACAAGTTTCTCACCTGCAGAAAATCCTCCTGCTGTCATCCTGTAGAAATAAGTTCCCGAGGAAACCATACTGCCATGATTGTCCCTTCCGTCCCATTCAATCTTGTAATTACCGGCAGTCTGTACCTGATTGACTAATGTACTGACCTCACGTCCTGTTACGTCGTATATAATCAGTCTTACCGGTGCTTCAGAACCAACTGAATATGATATCATCGCACGTCCCCTTACAGGATTAGGATATGCTCTGTGAAGTGCAAATTGATATCCTGCAGGAACTACCGGTCCCGTCAGCTCCTCTTCGACTCCGGAGAAACCCGACTCCACTCCGACGAGAACATCATCAAAATAATATCCTTCATACGCTACACTGTTGTCCGATCCGAACCTCCAGCAGACATTTACATCTCCGCTTATTGTGAATGTATGATGCTGCTCTTCCCATACTGTATGTCCATGACCTGTCCAGACAGAATCCCCTGCAGTATATCCTCCGTTACTGTAGTTTATTGCTCCGGAATATCCTTCATCGGGATTTATGGTCGTCCATGTTGAACCGCCGTTTGTAGTCATCTGCATCTGTGCTCCGTCCCAGCTTGTCTCTATGTCATATCTGTGCCAGAAAGACATCACAGCTCCGGCTCCGACTGTGAATTGTGGACTCATCGTTCTGCTGTTCGTCAGACTGTTTGCATATTTCCATGTTCCTTCCTGACCACAGTACATCGAATGTGTCG
>CBDUTX010000073.1:0-8768 GCA_965370235.1 uncultured Desulfuromonadaceae bacterium
AAAACTATCTAATAATCTTCAAGTAATCTTGAAGTAAGTTCAGAGATTGTTGATATCTCAGCGAAATAAGGAGATTCTCTATCAATGTCATTTTTCAGAGAATCAGCATATTTTTTAATTCGCATTAGAGAATCGTTAATATCGAGAAAACCTTTGGATTTTTTTTCTTCAGTTTGAAAATAGTAAAATAATTCTCCTGGCAGTGAAAGAGGTATTTTTAGTTCTTTAAGAGTAATTTTAAGACCTTCATGAAAAATAATTCTTTTATCAATATCTTCCTGTTTGATATTTTTCAGATTATAAGAAATCTTTCCTTTGACGGGATAAATTTTTTCATCCCAGCATATAATATTAGCATCAATCGAAGCTTTTATTTTTTCAATTCTTATTTCAGTGTACAAACGAAGAATAATTGAGAGAGTTCCCCAAAATGTTTTATCCTCAGACATAGAATTTAAAAGGACAACTCCTGACAAATTTGAAAAGTTTTCTCCTAATAAGTAGAAAAAATATGGGTCTTTGTTCATTAAAAATACTCCATCACAGTATTTTTTTGCATATTTTTCAAGAGAATCAGTCGGAATAATTTTCTTTGGAATATTTGGAATGTTTGATTTAAAAAGAAGCAGAGTCGGAGAAATTGACCTGAAATATATTCCGATTTTCTCAAAACTATTTCTTATCAGCAGGTCATTCAATGAATTTAGAAATGACAGATCATTCTCTCCTGCTATTTCAATTATTTTCTTAAAGTTCAGCATAAAAAGTTTTCCTTTTCATATATCTATTTTCCGTTTATATTATTTTCAAACAGGTGTCAAGAAAAACAGCTGTATAAACAGATGAATTACAGGAGGCACAATGGGAGATCTAGGTGACAAGTTAAGAAATGCCGGAGACTGGCTGGCAAAACACATACCCGGTTTTGCTGGATACGTAAAAAGAGAAGAGAGAAGACGTGCAGATAAGATTTTCAGGGATTTCCTTGTTGAAAAGTTGAAAGATGCAAAATCCATACTCAATCGTGCTACTGTTGATATAACAGATCTTGGTGACATGGATGCCTTAAAGAAATTATCCAGGATCGAATCAAAATATGAAACTGTCACCGATAGACTCAGGCTTGCTGATTATGGATACACTGGCTGGTTCGACACTACCCAGATCAGCTTCGATGAATTAAACAAAATATATGAATTCGATATAGGTCTAACAACTCATGTGGAAGAAATTCTTGCTACAACAAAGGATCTTAAATCAGCTCAACCTGATAAGATATTGAAGATACTTGCCAATCTGAACTTAGCTCTGGATGATTTGAATGAAAAACTCAGAGAAAGAGATAATATGTTCATAAATAAAATTAAATTTAAAAGTGAGGAATAATTATGGCATTTGGTATGAATTTAATGGATTTGATTGAGTACCATGATCCCACCGGAGAAGAGATGGTACGCAGAATCCCTGAAGAAGGATCCGGTGAAACAAAATTAGGGAGCAGACTTATAGTCAGGGAAGATCAACAAGCTGTTTTCTTTAGAGATGGTCAGGCTCTGGATGTATTCGGTCCTGGAAAACATGTTCTCACAACGGCTAACCTGCCGTTTTTAAATAGATTGATAGGAGCAGCTTTTGATGGAAAAACTCCTTTCAGGACAGAAGTGGTATTTGTCAACACAAAAACTTTTACAAATTCCAAATGGGGAACTCCTGAACCTATTCCTTTCAGGGATAAAGATCTAAAACTTGTAAGGATAAGAGCATTTGGATCATATTCACTGAGAATTAAAGAATCTCAGCTTTTTGTCAATAAAATAGTTGGTTCTCAGGGTAAATTCACCAGAGATGAAATTGAAGATTTTCTCAGAGGTATCATTGTTGCACGATTTACTGACTTTTTAGGGGAAGTGTCTTCAAAAGGTCTGTCACTTTTTGACTTTGCAAGTAATTACGATGAAGTAGGAATAGGTGCAAAGGCAAGAATACAATTAGATTTTGAGAAATATGGTCTGGAAATACCTGACTTTTTGATTCAAGCAATCAGCCTTCCGGAAAAAGTTCAGGAAATGATCGATGAAAGAGGAGCTGTAGAAGCGATGGGCGGCATGGGAACTTACGCCCAGTTCCAGGCAGCTAAAGCAATGAGAGAAGCTGCCAGCAATGAAGGAGGAGGTGCCGGTTTGGGTATGGGTATGGGTGCCGGATTAGGCATGGGAATGATGATGCCCGGAATGATTAATAAGGCTTTCCAACAATCTCAGCAAGGTCAACCCTCTGCAGGGGGAGCAGCACAGATGATAAGTTGCCCTACATGTCAGGCTCAGATTCCGGTTAATTCAAAATTCTGCCCAACCTGTGGAAAACCCGTGGTCATCGGTACACCCTGCTCAAAGTGCGGAAATATCATCCCTCCTAATTCAAAGTTCTGTCCTGAGTGTGGTAATGCTGTGATGCAATCTTCATCATATTGTTCTAACTGCAAAATGAAAATTCCAGGTAATCCGAAATTCTGTCCTGAATGCGGAAAATCTCTTATAACTTCAACACCTTCTGAAAAGGAAGAAAAAGAGTAAACTATGAAATTCTTCTATTTGATTCTAATATTTTCAATTTTTGTAACTACATCACTCCTTTCCTATTCTCTACAATTAACAACAGGTTCTGTATTGCTTTCATCGGATTATTTCGAATCAGGACGATTAATTTCATTGAAATATCAACACAGCTTGAATATCCTGAACTTAAAACCACTCTACAATTTCTCACTAATTCAAGCTAATGGAAAATACCGCAGTGATCTTTATTTAAAATCATTTATGTTTGGAGCTGGACTCAGAGGTAATATTTTCTCCCCAACTCCAAGAAGCACAGTAAATATATCTCTTCTACCTGGTATATCTTATACCTCTGTATCAACGGAACATTCAGCTGAAAATTCTTATATACCCTGGATCAGCTCATCATTAGGATTTAAATTCGGACTGTTCGATGTAGTAAATTTGCTTACTGAAATAGGAGCAGATTATTCTCTTGATAAAAGTAATACTTTGAATTTTTCTATTTCAGCAGGTCTGGAATTTAAAAGAGGAAATTGAAATGAAAATAACACATATATTTTTATCTTTGATATTTTTTATTGCAGGCTGCAGTAGTGATTCAAATTTGTCAAGACTGGATTCCGAGTACTTCCCACAACCTGACAGCGGTTCATGTTGGTCTTACGCTTCTACTGATACTTTAAACACAAATTTTCAGATTTTCGTTCAAAATAATGATTTTTACTATGAAGGCAGATATAGTTCAAATTGGATATGGAATGGAGAAAATATTTACTTCTGGAAAGATAAAGGGAATCTGGAAATATTTCACCGCAGAGATAAATATTTTAATGGAACTCTCTATGAAATCGAGAAAAGATGGACAATTCTTATAAAATTTCCACTTATTGAAGGTGATATATGGGAGGAGTACTTTTCAAATAATATTAATATTCTCGGTGACATTTTTTCAATAAATATTAAAACATCATTAAATGTTTATTTCATTGATGATCTGACAACTCCGGCAGGATCTTTTACTCAATGTTATAAAATTCTTATTAAAAGAAATATCGAAGAAAAATCTCAGCTACTTGGTGACAATAATTATTCTGAATCATTCGGATACTGGCTCGCTCCTGGTATTGGTATAATTAAATACGAGGACAGTACTGGAACTTATTTACTTACTGATTACACATTCAAATAGTAATTGTCCGTCTCCTTCTCTCTATTTGGGAAATGATCTATCATAGAGTTTTATTTAAAAGAAAAAAAGGTCAGGAAAAATTTATTAATTGTACCTGCCTTTTTTTTCTTATGAATCCCTTATCTGAAACACCTTCAATATTTCTCTTTATCTACTTCATCATCTTTAGAAGATCATAGAACACTGTCTTCATGGACAGAAAGTGATATTATAATTGTTAAAAAGTGAAAGTTATAAAAATTTATTGAAATTCTTTGCGATTTATGTTTAATATTTTCAGTTATATTAAGATTATTCAATTTTAAAATATTGGAAAATACATATGTTATTAATTATTTGGCTTTTAATTTTTATTGTAAGTTTATCTGTTTTAATAAAAGCATCTGATTACTTTACTTTTTCTTCAGAAAAAATTGGATCATATTTTGGAATCCCACATTTTATTATCGGAGTCACTATTGTTGCTATAGGAACTTCTTTACCTGAGCTTATTTCATCTATTTTTTCAGTATTAAATAAATCATCTGAAATAGTAATTGGAAATGTAGTTGGCTCTAATGTAACAAATATATTTTTAATTATTGGAGTTACTGCAATAATAGGCAAAAGAATAAAGATTAAATTCAGTCATTTTAATATTGATTTACTTTTTCTGATAAGTTCAGCGTTTCTTTTATCTATTACTATCTGGGATGGAAACTTTAATTTACATGAAGCACTTCTTTTTTTAAGTGTCGGAATTTTATATGTAATATATACAATAAAGTCTTATAAAGAGAGCAATGTTAATAAAAAAAAAACAATAAAAGGAAAATTCGAATGGAAAATCGTAATTTTACTTATTGTAAGTACCTTTTTTATATATCTTGGAGCAAAATACACTGTTCATTCTATAATTAAATTATCAGAAATATTGAATTTAGGAAAAGAAATAATATCAGTAAGTGCTTTGGCTTTAGGTACATCATTACCTGAATTAATGGTTACAATTTCCGCCTCGAGAAAAGGAAATATTGATATTGCAATAGGAAATGTAGTAGGTTCAAATATTTTTAATACTCTTATTGTAATGGGTATACCTACTTTATTTGGAAGTTTGATTATACCACAGAGTATTTTAAACTTCAGTATATGGATGATGTTAATTGCTACTTTACTGTTCTTCTTTGTCATAAAAGATAAAGAACTTTCAAAATGGGAAGGATGGTTATTTATTTCTTTCTATATTTTCTTCATTGGTAAGTTATTTAATATATTCTAAATTTTTTCTATAATGATTTTATCTACAAAATAATAAATCATTCACTGTTGAAGGAAACATCACCCCATATGCTCATATCGCTTCAACAGGTTTTTTAAAGAAATAGAGTTATAAAATCACATTTATGGAATTCGTAAAAATTGGTTTGCCATTTATGTTGGTTGCAACTATAATTTCATATTTTAATCATCTTAGTGAAAAAATATTTACATTTATAAAGATAAATAGTAATTTTATTTTATGAAAGGAGGAAAAGGTTTTCTATCAAGTTCAATTGTATTTTAAATTCTGGAATAGAAGGAGGAAAATTTGATGTTTAAAAAATTGATGTTTTTTGGAGTTTTATTATTATTGACAGCACAGCTGTTCTCTGTGGTGAATCTGAATCATTCGACAGGTCTTTTCAGAATTCCCACCGCTGAAAATCAAGGTAAAGGTCAGTTCACTTTTGATATGCGATATCTGGTTAGTTATTTTGATTTTGAAGACTCATTTCCAACTACCCTTACTTATTACGACACATCTTCAGTTGGAGGAGTTATAGTTGTTGATACAACCATAAAAGATTCCATTGTCCACACAGGAGATGCAATTTTAAGTATGGCTATACCTTTTGGAATGTCATATGCAATAACAGATAATGATGAAATCGGTATAGGATGGATTTTCTATATAGATGCTGTCCTCACACAAGCAGTTCATATCAGACCAAATAATCCTGGATATATTGACAATGATTCCATAGGACATTTTCCTTATTTTGGTTCTTCAAATGTGAGAAGTTCGGGAATCGGAGATCTGACTTTCTTCTACAAGAGAACATTTAAACCCAGCGATGTTTTTGCTATGGGTGCTCTTGTTGAACTCGTTGTTCCACTTGCAACTGAAAGAGAAGAGACATTCCCTGTTAGAACCGAATGTGATACTGCTACAGGATCTTCAGATGATGTCACATATGAGGGAGGAATTTACAGGTCTTTCAGACAAGGTTTCGGAGGAGGATTAACACTTATCGGTACTGCAAAACCTACTCCTGAATCACCACTCTCATTCACCGGAGCTTTAGGTTATAACTACTATGGTTACAGTGAAAGACAAGTATTAAATGTAGGTATCGGAACTCAGTTCAAAGCTAAATATTTTGAACCATTCATTGAACTTACCGCTGATTTTAATTTCGGAGAAGACAGCATTTCAAGTCCGATAAGGATTACACCCGGTTTGAGATTTACATCTCTACCCGGATTATTCCTCGATATCGCCTATGATTTCAGATTATCTTCCAATGAATATGAAAATGTTGAAAGTTACGGAAACAATCCTGACTGGCAAGCAAGTATCGGTTTTGGATGGTCTCATGATTTCATACCTCCTCTGCCCGAGTTAGCTACTATTGCAGGAACCGTGATAGATGCAAATACAATGGAGCCTATACAGGGAGCAGTTGTAACATTTTCTGATACTATGCTTGCACCTGTAATAACCGATGAATACGGTATCTGGGAAATGCCGGACATATCTGCTCCGACAGATATAATTTTAGAAGCTTTAGCTGAAGGATATCTTTCAAGTGACAAGAAACCTTTGATCCTCTATCCGGGTGATATGGTATTAAATATTGTCTTTGCTCTTAACGAAGAGATCATACAGGGAATGATAAAGGGAGTTGTATACGAATTTACAGGCGAAGGAGTAACATCAGTACCCATTGCAGCAACTGTCACAATATCAGGTGATACAACCGTTACTATTTTAACAAATGAAATTGGAGAATTTGATATAATACTTCCTCCGGGACATTTCATTCTTGATGCCTCGGTGGAAGGTTACATTACACAGACTAAAAAATACGACCTCATCCAGGATCAAACTCTGACTACTGAATTTCACTTACTGAAAGAAAAAGCAGAAATTGTATTCCACGATATTAACTTTGAAGTAGCAAAATCAGATCTTCTTCCGGAATCATACCCAATAATTGATCAGGTTGCCAGAATTCTCAAAGACAATCCAGGCGTCAGAATTGAAGTTCAGGGTCATACAGACAGTGACGGTAGCAATTCTTACAATCAGAGATTATCTGAAGCAAGAGCAAATTCAGTTAGAGACTATTTAATTAACTACCAGGGAATATCTCCGGACAGATTACTTGCCAGAGGATACGGTGAAGGCAGTCTGATGATATCTCCCGAAAGAAACAGGGATGACAAGAGAATGAACAGAAGAGTCGAATTCCATGTTATAGAAAATTAAAGAGGTGAAATATGAGATTAAAAAAAATCATTTCATTTGTTTTTATACTTCTGATGGTTGTATCTCTGTTTTCAGAGGTACCAACAAGAATTTTAAGTATGGAAACGGGATATGTCCTTCCTCATCGCCATACAAAAATTGGTATCGGTGATGTTGCTTTTGGATTGTACGACTATATTCAAATTGGTTCAAATTCAATGATGGATTTGATCCTTGCTCCAAATATAAAAGTTAAAATGGGTTATTATTTTGGAGATAAATTTCCCATGTCAATAGCAGCAGGTGCTCTTTACTGGGATTTTCTCGGTTTCTCTCCTATTATTGCTCAAAGTTCCAGTCAATTACTTACGGATGAGCTGACAGGTACACTGACTGGAAAATTATATGGATATTCATTTTACTGTGCTGCAAGTTACTGCATAGTTCCTGAAATAGCAGATGTCCATATAAATTATAAAGTCGATCATGTAAAAACCGATGTTAGAGGTATTGGTGATTTCTCCATAGATCCAAGAAAGTACATCGATAACACCCAGATTTACATCGTCAGTGCAGAAGTCTGGGGAGATGCTATAGCATGGCATCACACTATTACAGCAGGAAATAACTTAAGAGCAGGTATAGTCAATCTATACTCTGAGATTGGTTATGATGTAGAAATGAAAAAAATGAAATGGGGTGTTGGCATTGGACTGCCTGCAGGTGGAAGCGGTGAACTTCTCCTCGGCGTTGTCGGACCGGGTGTTGAATTTGATGATGTGAATACCGGGATTATACCTGTAATTGCCGCCACCTGGACATTTGGAACGGGGGAGGAATAAGATGAATAAAAAATTTCTTTTGATTGCAGTGCTTATATCAGTTCTTTTTGCTGGTTGTGTAACAGTTCTGCATGTATCAACCCGGTCTGATCCACACAGTATGGATACATCTGTCGGTGGGAGAATTAATAAATTCTACGACTGGGAAAAAGTTTCAGGACTTGATCTGCCTGAAGATCTTGACTTTAGAGTTTCAAGAGTAAGATTTCACACTCATGTTTCCGTAAGTGTTAATGATACTATTTACCTCGATACAAGTACTATCTATGTCTTCATCAGCAAAACAGACACAAGTGACTGTCCGATGGACACAACTCAATCGACACCACCTCAAAACCCTGTTTTCGACAGCGAAAATCACCGTTTACTGGTAACGATAGCCTTTGAACCAATCGCTCCCGGAGATACTGCAGACTTCACAGTTGATGCAGAAGTTGCTCTTGCAGATATCAATTGGGTCGATGATTTGATTCAGTCAAAAAATGATTTCTGGATCAAAGCGGTTATGATTCCGAAAATTGATTCATTTTCAATTAATTCAGATGTCACTGCTTATCTCAATGACACATGGCTCATTTTGGATTTTGAAAAAGAAACCGGAGGATTATTCCCACTTCTCTTTTGGTTCTAATTGTAAGATGGGGTGCTTTATCAGCACCCCCTTACTTTTTTAGGGTCGGGGCTTG
>CBDUTX010000074.1:0-8754 GCA_965370235.1 uncultured Desulfuromonadaceae bacterium
ATAGATGCGGCTTATAAGATACTCAGAGGTCAAAAACCGGTCTTTAGTAATAATTCTCAGGGAGAAATATTTTTCATTGAATGTGATGAGCCTGAAAGGATTCAGACAATATTAGTTAAATTGGTCACGGAAAGAATACCAAAATTACTAAAATCAAATAGTCTTGAATTGGTACAGGTTATAACTCCAGTGAATAAGGGAGCTCTGGGAACCGGTGAATTGAATAAAATCCTTGCTGAATGTCTGAATCCCGGAAAAAAATTCAGACCTGATATAGGTGATAAAGTTATTCAGATGAAGAACAACTATCGTAAAGAAATATTCAATGGTGATGTCGGAGTAGTTACAGGCAAAGAAAAAGGTAAATTAAATATAAATTTTACTTATAAAAAAGTTGAACTTACAGATGAAGAACAGAATGATCTTGCTCTTGGTTATGCTATTACTGTTCATAAAGCTCAGGGAAGTGAATATCCTGTAGTTGTCATTATTCTTCACACACAGCATTATTTAATGCTTAAAAAAAGTTTGATATACACAGCTTTTACAAGGGGAAAAGAGATGGTTGTTCTTATTGGAAGTAAAAAAGCATTTTATATCGCTCTAAATAATGATAAACCTATGAAGAGATATTCACTTTTAAAATATAGGATAAATAAATATTTAGCTGGAGAGAAATAAATAATTACAATAAAATTATTGAATATTGAACAAATTATTGAATGAAGGATCAGATTATGAAAAAATTATTTTTTAGTCTTTTTTTTATTTTTTTAATTTTCAATGCAACTGCTTCGAACAATCAATACTTCAATGAAATAGTGGTAGACGGGAGATCTGTAAATCATCCTCTTCATGATCCGGGAAAACCCTTATACATGTTAGACGAGCACTATCCAGAGAATTATCCTCTCATACCAACTCCACCTCCTGCAATACCTGTCAGAATGTGCGCTGAATGGGAACCTGCAGTTTCAGTTCTCATCAGATATCCGCTTGGATTGCCCTGGAACCTGATTAGTCAAATGGCTCAGGATGTTCATATAACCTGTTTTGCAGAGAATGTCAGTTCTGCTCAGAGTGCATTTTCTTCACATGGTATTTCATTAAGTGATGTTGATTTTGTACAGACTCCTACAAATACATACTGGACAAGAGATTATGGTCCGTGGTTTGTTTTTGACGGGAATGATACTATTGGAATATCAGATCATGTTTATAACCGTATAGATTATCCGTATGAACGATTTGAAGATGATTCGTCAAACTGGACTTTAGCACCATATTTAGGAGTTGAGCTCTGGAAAACTGACCTCATGCATACCGGAGGTAATTTCATGTGTGACGGTCATTGTATTGGAATGTCAAGTGATGATGTTTACAGTTATAGTTATAATTCAACACTTGCTCATGATTCAGTTGATGCTCTTATGGAAGCTTACTGGGGAATTCATACTTACAACACATTTCAGGATCCATTGTCAAGTTATATAGATCATATAGACTGTTATGCAAAATTTCTTACAGAGGAGAAAATTGTTGTAATAAGGAATGGAGTTGAAGATTACTATCTTGACCAGATAGCAAGCCAGATATCAAATCTTACAAATTGTTACGGAAGAAATTATGAAGTAGTAAGACTATCATGTCCGAGCAATCATAATGCTGCCTATGTCAACTGCCTGATACTCAATGATAATATCTATGTTCCACTAACAAATAATTATGATGAAGATACTGCTGCAATACATTTTTATGAAAGAGAAATGCTCGGTTATAGTATTCAGGGATTTTATGATTACACTTTTGATCCTACTGATGCAATTCACTGCAGAACAAAAGCTATTTATGATCCCGGTATGCTCTATGTAGATCATAATCCTAATATTAACAGTTCTGAATATATTGTATATTCATTCATTCATCCTTACAGCGGTAAGGGAGTAAAGACAGATTCTGTATTTTTTATATGGAAACTGACAAACGAACCAACATTCACAAATTTTGATATTATGAACAGGATTACAGGTACATCCGATAGTTTTGAGGTCTTTCTTCCCCTGCCGGTCTCAGAAGATTTAATGTCAATAGACTATTATATTGTTGCCACAGATTCTTCAGGTAGAACCGAATCTGATCCTTATACGGCTCCGGGAGGATACTATACATTTGAGTATGAAGTTTCTTCAGTAGAAGAGGAAGTTGAAAGGATCAATGAAAATTTCAATTGTATGATTCATCAATCAGGTGATTTTCTGATAATGGATATAGTCCTTGAAAACGACACAAGAGTTGATATTTCAGCATTTGATGTGATCGGTAGAGAAGTTGGAAAGATAACATCAGGAAATTTTTCTCAGGGGAATCATCAATTTTACTGGACACCTGATAATAGAAGAGGTGAAAATATAAGGAGCAGTATTTATTTCATTATTTTTAAAATTGGGGACAGAAGTTTTATCAAAAAGGTTAGTTTTATCAATTAATACAGTATGAGGAGGTGTTTTTGTCGGATAAAAAAAAGGAAGATAAAAAAACTTCAATAAATATTAGATATGTCTTCAATTACTGCAATGATATTGATGAGATAAGGCACTTCTATAGTAAGCTTATTGGAATGAAAGAAATTGTCTATGTAAATGACAAAGAAGCTGGATATGTTGTCTATCAAACTGAAGGATTTCAATTCATGTGGTTCAAAGCTGAGAAACCTTTAAATGTTTGTAGTCAGTGGGCTAATCAACCGGGATATTCCGGAGGAGTTATTGAGATGAGTTCATTTGCCTTAGATGTCCCTGAAGAGAATTACGATATTATTATAAAAAGATTGAAAAAATCAGGTGTCAAATTTTTTAATACTGAACCTGAATGGAGACCGAATTCTTACTGGGGAGTAACAGTGATGGATCCAATGGGGAATACAGTTGAAATATACACAGAATCTTCCAAAGAGAGTAAATAGACCTTAAGATGGATAAAATACAAGATCTGGAAAAAAAATTGAAAAGTTCAGTGGAGTTGAGAAAATTGATCTTCTCAATAAAATTTCCAGGAATTACTGGAAATTTCAGCCTGAGAAAGGAGAACAATTTGCAAAAAGAGCCCTGCTTATGTCTGAAGATACTAATTATATTAAGGGGAAAGGAGATGCTCTTAATAATATTGGTGCAATTTGTTATTATTCAAGTGAATATGAACTAGCACTTGAGAATTTTAAAGGGTCTCTTTCGATAAGAGAAAAGTTAGAAGATAAACATGGTGTAGCAGGATCTTTGAATAATATTGGTTTGATCTATCAGGACCTTGGTAAGATTACACTTGCAATTGAATACTTTCAAAGAAGTTTGAAAATTAAAGAAGAACTTGGAAATAAGAAGGCTATTTCCGGATCTCTACATAATCTCGGAATTTTGTACCTTGAAACTGATGACTATCAGAAAGCACTTGATTTTTATCTTCGATCTTTAAAAATTTCCGAAGAACTGGATGATAAAAATGGACTTGCTAATTCATTAAATGGAATTGGATTAGTGAATAGAGGGTTGGGAATTTATAATAAGTCACTTGAATATCATGAAAGAGCTCTTAAGTTAAGAGAAGAGATATCTGACATGAAGGGTATTGCAAGTTCTTTAAATGCCATAGGAATAGTTTATCATGAGATCAATGATAACGATAAAGCTATAGCATATTATATAAGATCTCTTGGTATTAAAGAAAAAATTGGTGATAAAAGAGGAATTGCTAATACATATAATAATATCGGATTATTATACTTCAGCTCACAGGAGGATGAAAAAGCTCTTGAGTATTATCTTAAATCGTTTGATATCAAAAGAGAAATAGGGGACATTAAAGGTTTGGCAAGTACATGTGGTAATATTGGTGATTTATATCTTAATAAGAAACAATTTGATAAAGCTCTAAAATATCTTGTTAAAGCTAAGAAATTTGCTAAAGAAGTTGGTGTAAAAAAATTATTGAGTAATATATATAAAAACTTTGCTAAAATTTACTATGAAAAAAATGAATTTAAAAAAGCTTATGTTCATTTAAATAAATTCACTGAAATAAAAGAGAATATTGTCTCAGAAGATGTGAGAAATAAAATAAATGAACTTCAAAGACAATATGAAGACGATAAACAAAAAAAGGAACTCGAGATCTCCCGTCTGAAAAATGTAGAACTTGCTCAATTGAACTTTAAACTTTCAAAAGCTCTTGAAGAAGTTAATAATCTCAGCGGGTTACTTCCTATTTGTTCTTCCTGTAAAAAAATTAGAGATGATGATGGTTATTGGCAGCAAATCGAAACTTACATATCTAAACATTCGGGAGCTCAATTCAGTCATGGTTTTTGCCCGGAATGTATGAAGATATTCTATCCTGAAGTACCTGTTGATGATGAAATATCTCCTAAATAAATATAGTCAGGTCACCCACTTTACTCTAAAAGCTTTGTCATGACAGGACCAATTTTAATAATTTAGAAAACCAAAAATTTTCTTGTAACTTGAAAAATTTTAACTTATTTTTCATTCCTCTTATGGGTTGGTTGTGCATTGATAATTGTATTTTTCTCTGTGCTCTTTGGGGTTAAATATTGGGCACGGTGGGGTATTGTTAATTGATCATTATCTTCAAAGTTAGATTTTACATTTTTATAAAATTTATTTTTTTTCATTCTGGATTAAATTATCAATTATATTTATAATGTTATCAAAAATGGAAAAACTTTAGAGTTAATAAAAATTCTTTCTCTAATTGGAGGGAAAATGCTGATTAAAGTAATTATAATTTCTTTGTACGGGTTGATGATAATAATTATCGGAGTTTTAGGTTTGAAAAAAACCCGTTCATTTTCAGATTTTTTTCTCGGAGGAGGAAAGGTTGGTCCATGGATGACAGCTTTTACATACGGGACAGCTTATTTTTCTGCAGTACTGTTTATTGGTTTTGCCGGAAAGATAGGATGGGGTTTTGGTTATTCGGGACTGTGGATTGCTCTCGGTAATGCTTTTATAGGTGTCCTCGGTGTATGGTGGATATTAGGTCATAGAATAAAAAAAATGTCCGTTGAATATAAAGTTTCTACAATGGCAGAATATTTTGAAAAAAGATATAAAAGTAAATTCCTTAAAATTTTCTCTTCAACTTCAATATTTATTTTTTTTGTACCTTATTCTGCAGCTGTTTTTATGGGTTTATCATATTTGTTTCAATCAAATTTTAATATAGATTACACTCTTGCACTTGTTTTCATGGGAGCCTTCACTGCTATTTATCTTGTTCTCGGCGGATACAAATCTATGACTATAATTGATGTTGTTTTTGGGATAATAATGAGTGTGGGTGTTGTGATATTACTATGGAGTACTATTGGAAAAGGTCAGGGATTGGGAAATATTACTGCAAATCTTTCATCAATAGATCCAAAATTAACACATATTGTCGGTCCTCCCGGATTGTGGGCTTTGTTCAGTTTGATATTTTTAACGAGTGTAGCTCCATTTGCAATGCCCCAGCTTGTTCAGAAATTTTATGCGATTAAAGATAAAAAATCCATAAGAATTGGAATGATAGCATCGACATTATTTGCACTATTAATTGGAGGGGTTGCTTATTTTATAGGAGCTACATCGAGAATATTTTTAACACCGGGCAATTCTCCAAATGCTTTTATTGATGGAAAGCCTGTTTTTGATGCTATTATGCCTGAACTTTTAGTTAATGTTGTACCTGAAGCATTGACAATATTAATATTGCTTTTAATTCTGTCAGCATCTATGTCAACTTTAGCAGCATTAGTACTGATATCAAGTTCTTCTGTTGCCAAGGATATCTATGCCGGTTTTATTAATAAAAATGTTTCGGATAAAAAATTGACATTATTGATGAGAATTTTAAGTGCTTTTTTTGTATGTTTATCAGTTATTCTTGCGTATTTCAGACCTGCAACGATTGTTTCAATTCTTGGAATCTCATGGGGAGCAATAGGTTCAGTATTTCTCGGTCCTTTTATCTGGGGTCTGTTCACAAAGAAAGTTAATAAGTTTGGAGCTATTTCTTCTTCCCTGCTGGGTCTTGGAACATGTCTTGTATTATATTTTATGAGATATCCTTCTCCTCAAGCCGGTACGATAGGTATGATGGTTTCAATAATTGTCAATCCTTTATTCAGTGTGATTTTTAATGTTCTGAAACCAAATATCAGTTCAAAAAAAATATAGATTACTTAAATTCTGTGTATTTATTAAAGGATTAATAGCATTTCACTTGATTCTACCGAGAAAAATGAAGAGAGAGTGATTACTTACTTGCATTAAATTCTTTCATAAGCTTATCATCTATATCATCAGCTACAAGTCTAACATTATCGATCAGTCTTTTAGCTTCAACTTCATCTAATCCCTTACATTCTCTTTGTCCGAGAAGCCATACCTGATTTCCTTTTATAGATAATTTAATAACAGTGTAGTAGTTATTAAGTTCTAATAGTTTTCTGTAAAATGGAAGAAGATTATCATTCGGAAGTTTTACAATTGATGTGGTCAAAATTTTTAACTTTTTCTTTTTTTCCAAAAAAACTCATTTAATCTTCCATATTATTTTTGAATTACTTATTCTTTTTCAATAATACACCACATTTACTGCAATATCTTTGGTTTATATTTGTCTGACCGCATGTAGTACATTTAATTTCTTCTTCTGAATAAGCAGGATTGGTAATTTTATTCAATATTTTCCCGAATGTTTTTATCTCAGGTAGAACTGCACCACACCTGCCGCAGTATTTTTTATCTGTACTGTTAATAACAGAACAGATTTTACAAGTAACAGTTGGTCCTTCGATAATTTTTCCCGGTTCTGCAAAAACCGGAGGTTTAAGTACATCTCCAAAACCTGAAGGTCTTTTCGGTTTAGAAATTTTAGTTCCGCATTTATCGCAGTATTTTTTTTCCTCTTTGTTTAGATACCCGCATTTGAAGCAGTAAATATCAGAGAGTAGATCATTTTTTTGTAGATTTTCTATATTTTGATATGACTCTAATAGATAATTAGAAGGAATTGCAAATGCAATACTCTTTGCTTTGATTACAGCCAGAGTAATCATCCCGATTACATCTCCATTTGTCCTTATCAGGGGTCCACCGCTGTTCCCTGGATTTATGTCGAGATCAAGCTGTAAAAATCCAATTGAATTTAATCCCGGTACAACACTTTGACGTGCTATTGTACTGATAATACCATCAGTAACTGTGAAGCTGTAACCAAAAGGATGACCGATAGCAATGACTTTTTCAGCAATTTTAACGGATGAAGAATCAACAAATTTTAAAGTTGTTTTAACCGGAGCATTTGTAAATATGAATGCATAATCAAGAGAAGGGTTTCCCATGAAAACTTGTCCGTCGTATTCCTTATCGTCATATGTTCTTATTTTGACATATATATATTTGTTGACCACATGTTTATTTGTAATTATTAAACCGCTGTCACTTAAAAAGAAACCTGTTCCCTGACTTTTTGGTGTAATTATCTGTACTATGGCAGGGAGTATTCCCTCTACAATTGTGCTGAGATTATTTTTTCTTGTCATAATTTCCTCTCTGGTTATATTTAAATAATCAATTTAATAGTTTAAATAAATTGAAATTTTCAAGTCAAGAAAAATTATTCAAACTTGACAGTTTATTTCTCAAATATTAAGATTTTTACAAATAACTAACAGAAAACATTTATGGAAAATAATACAAATTCTGAAGAAAAATATATTGTAATTAGTGTTTATCGTTATAGATTTGATGATGAAATAATTATTCAAGCTGATGAAAATTTCATTAAGATATTAGACCTTGATTGCAGTGTTGAAGATATAATTGGGAAAAAGCTCAGAAACACTATCATTTACACTGATGAGAAATCCGGATTAAAAAATCAGCTGAAAGAAAAAAAAGAAATCCATGGTTACCATTACCATTTTAAAACTCTTAAAGGTGATGACAGGTGGGTAATTTATGATTCACATATTCTTTCTGCCAGAGAAGGACAGAGTCATGTAGTAGAAACAAAAATTCAAGATATAACATTTTTAAAAATTTCTGAAAAAGAGCTATTCTATGAAAGAGATAGATTATCAATTACACTTCGTTCGATTGGTGATGCTGTAATAACTACTGACAGTAAGTCAAATATAACAATGATAAACAGGATTGCAGAAGAATTAACAGGATGGAAACTATCTGATGCGCTTGAAGAATATGTAGGGAAAGTATTTTTCGTTCTTGATGGTAAAACACATAAACCGCTTGCTAATCCTGTCGATAAGTTAATCAAAGGTGAAAGTAATGATAAAGTTAACGAAGATCTGATCCTGATCTCAAAAAATGGAGAGAAGATATTTATTACACAGACTGTTTCTTTAATAAAGAATAGAGAAGGAGATGTCCTTGGAGCTGTGCTTGTATTTAGAGATATATCTGATAGAAAAGCTGTATTGGAGTCATTAAAAAAGAGTGAAGAGAAAAACAAAGCACTTTTAAATGCAATCCCGGACTTGATGTTTCAATTTAATTCTGATGGAGTATTTCTTGATTGTCATTACAGTAATGAAGAAAATCTTTTTCAGCCCCCCAGCTTATTTCTTGGTAAGAATGTAGTTGATATTCTCCCTGCTGATATTGCAGAAAAAACCATAAATGCAATTAATAAAGCAAAGGAATCCGGTAATATACAGGTATATGAATACAGTCT
>CBDUTX010000075.1:0-8748 GCA_965370235.1 uncultured Desulfuromonadaceae bacterium
TTATAAATCTTCCTGAAGTATGCACAATTAGGATATATACATTGTCCGGTGATCTTGTTAGAACTATAGAACATGACGGAAGTGAGACGAACAGCGGCTCGGAAGATTGGAATCTGATATCGAATGACACACAGTTGATAGCAAGTGGAATATATTTATATTCTGTCGAAGAGCCTGGCGGTAATACCCAGGTTGGCAAATTTGTAATATTAAAATAAGGAAGTAAGAGGTTGTAATAGGGCAACCTCTTTATTTAGAATTATATTATTGTTTTTAAGTTTAAATTAATGATATTTTAAATTTATAATTATAGTGGTTTTAATGGAAAAGAAAGTTTTAAAAGGAGGAGTTTAGTATGAATAAACTTTTAGTAATGATAATGATATTATCAATTATCAGTGTTTCGGTTTTTGCTGATTATACAGCAGATGGCTACGAAATAGATCTTATTGAAGGCAATTACAGCATTTCACCTAATTCCGAATACACAACACCGGTACTTGTATCTTCTTTAGGTAATTACAGAGGGATAATACAACCAGGAAGAAATATTATCTGTCACGGTGATACTATCTCAATAATTTATTCTCAGACTACATCAAATCCAAATGACTTCCAGAGATTATATCAGACTTATTCTACAGATGGCGGAGCAACCTGGAATGATGGTCAGATTGGGCTTGTGGACTGTATGAGAACTTATCCACATAGTGACCAGCTCTATGATGTCAACAGTACAACTGATCCGATTAGTATTGATCCCCAATTAATCTGGCTTGAAAGGCATTATCCGGGAGCGACAGGTGAAATGTATTTTGCACATGATGACTTAGTTCCTTATCAGTTGTTTACTCCTTATGTCGTAGACAGTGTTATTGGTTATTTTCCAACGGTAATGGCATGGGGACTCGGTGATACATTGTTTGGAACTGCTGCGGATGTAAATAATAATGACATATATCAATGGACATCTGTTGATAAAGGTAATACATGGAACACCGGAGTTTTAATATCAGGAAGCGGTGTTTCAGAGCATGTCGCTCCTATGATTGATAACGGAAAAGACGGATATGGAATTCTTTATTATGCAGTTCAGCAAGCTGCCGGACAGGCAAAGATACCTTTCTACACAGAGACCACAGATTATGGAGTAAACTTTACATCTTCAGATACTCTTATGTATGTATGGCCCACTGCAAATCCAAAACCTCTTTCAATGACATGGATGGGCTACAGTGTAGTTGTTGACCCTGTGTCAGACATTCCGTATTTTGCTTTAAAACTTGATACAATGACCGATCCAAATTACAGTTTTAACTGGGGTGAGATTTATTTTACAAAACCAAATGGTGGTACACCGGGAGCATATACATTTGATGCGCATAATCCTGTAGGTGTGGTTGTAAATGATCCGAACACATTTGAGCATCTTGCCGGTTATCCGACAATAGGATTTTACAGAGATCAGTCTGAAAATATCGTACTGTACATAATATTCAGCGCTTATGCTGATACGGTAATTGGAAGTGATACTATTTACACAAGAGAATTATGGGCTGCTACATCAAATGATGAAGGAAATACATGGAATTTAACACTTGCAACACATGATTTTGATACAATGCATCAGTATCATTATCCGTCAGCATCGTATTTTATAGATGATGAAACTAACGGCAATATTCATGTAGTATATCTTGATGGACCTACTGGTTTTACTCCTGAAAATCTAGATGATGTTTCATATTATCACATAGCATTTGATGTTGTAAATGATCTTGGACTACCTGCTCCCGGAGGATATTCGGTAGGGGTTGAGGAAGAAATCAATGAAACACCACCTTCTATGTACGATATAAAAGCTTTAATCAGTGGAAAATCCTGCAATTTTGCCGTATCTGTTCCAAATTCAGGTATGACTTCACTTAAAATATTCGATATCAGCGGTAGGGAAGTAGCTGAACTGGTGAACAGACATCTTTCTGCTGGTAATTATCAATTCAACTTTAATGCAGGGAATCTGTCATCAGGAACATATATGTACAGATTAGTCTCAGATGGTTATTCACAAACAGGTAAAATATTCTTTATGGAATAATATTGAATATTTTTTCTTTTAATAACGAGGAGGTGTTTTCTGTGCACCTCCTTTTTTATTTAATATAATTAAGATTTGATTTATTAAATTTAATGATGATATAATTTATTACTTTAAAGCACATATTTCATTTTAAATATTATATTTATTTTAAGTGTTTAAAAGGAGGAAGAATATGAGGAGATTTCTAATGTTAGTGATAATATTATCTCTATTTGTTTCACTTTCTTCTGAAACATTGCATGAACCCGGTGAGATAATTGTGAAATTCAGAACTGAATTAAGAGGAAATATTTTTTTTTCAATAAATAACAGACAATTTGTTACAGGATATAATTCTCTTGATGAGATATTTCAGGAATATGGCATATATGACAGAGAAAAAATTATCAAAAGATATGACTTTAATAGAGAAAATGATTACGGACTCGATTTAATTTATGTACTGAAAATGTACAGGGATAACCTTCTGCATCAGGCAGTTGAAGAGCTTGAAAGAAACTCATTAATTGAATATGTTTCTCCGAATTACACGAGAGAAATTTATTCTTCGGTCTGTCAGGATATAACCGGTTGGGAACCTCTGCTTCATCCAAATGATCCGAATTATAATCAACAGTGGTTCCTTCCTAACATAAGCGCAGAACAGGCATGGGATATTCAGACAGGGAGTCATAGTAAAAAAGTATGCGTCATAGATGTCGGAATTGATTGGGATCATGAAGACCTGTATGCAAACTGGATTACAGGGTATGATTTCTACGATAATGATCCCGATCCGGATCCCGGAGTGTGGAGCTTTATAGAACAGCATGGCACTCACTGTTCCGGTTGTGCAGCCGGAGTATCAAATAACAGCACAGGGATTGCTTCTATTGGTTATGGAATAGGATTGATAGGAGTCCGTGCAGGATTTTTAATTTTAATAGATGATGCTGCTGCTATTCAGGGAATTTATTATGCCTGTACTACAGATGCAGATGTAATCTCAATGAGTTTTGGGGGAACCGATCCAAATCAGGCTATGCAGGATGCAATAAATGAAGCTTACATCAATTATGATATAATTGTCATTGCAGCCGCAGGAAATGATGACAATAATACACTTCATTACCCTGCATGCTGCGATAATGTTATTGCTGTTGCTGCAACGGATGATAATAATACAAAAGCAAGTTTTTCATGCTATGGTTCCTGGATCGATATCTCAGCTCCGGGTGTAAGCATATATGCAACTCTACCTGATAATGCATATGCAGCAATGGATGGAACTTCAATGGCATGTCCTGTAACAGCAGGTCTTGTCACACTGATAAGATGCCAGTATCCCACAGAAACAAACTATCAGATCATCCAGAGGTTATACAACTCTGCAGATTCGATGCCCGGTGAACCTCTTTATCTCAGTGGTGATATGGGAGCAGGGAAGATAAATGCTTATAAAGCAATATCAGGTTCATCCGGAATCGAAGAAATTACAGGAGATAATATCAATTTTAATATCAGAGCTTCAGGTCAATTTTCACCAATACCTTCGGTGTACTTTTCAAGCCCTGAAGAAGTGAATCTTGATCTGGTTGTCTATGATATAATGGGACGTAGAATTGATAATCTTTTCAACGGATCATTTACCGGAGAAAGAAATTTCCAATTTAATACTCAGTCCTCAGGGATATATACATATTATGCTAATGTTAATGAAAGAATAATAACTGGCAAGTTGATTGTATTAAAATAAAATGGAGGTTTAGATGAAGAAAATTACTTTATTTCTGATCTTTGTTTTCTCAATTACTGCTCTTTTTGCAGTACCCGAGCACAAACCGGGTGAAGTTATAGTTAAGTTTGAAAATAGCTTCAGAGGAAGCATTGAATTTGAGAGTTCCGAGGGAAAAATTGTATCGTGTATTCAAGCTCTCGACAATGTATTCAATTCTTACAATTTTACTGATTTTGAACAACTTATACCAGATTATGATCACTTAAGAAATATCGACTACGGTTTGGATCTGATATATGTTTTCCACAGTGAAAATGATATTGATGCAATAAACAGTATCGGTGACTTTGAGAAACTTTCTTTTGTTGAATTTGCTGAATTAAATTTAAAAATGATACACTGTAACAGAGTTGTTCAAACCGGTTGGGAACCTTATTATACGCCAAATGATCCGATGTTCTCGTCACAGTGGTTTCTGCCCAGAATTCAGGCTTCTGAAGCCTGGGATCTTCATCAGTCGAGCGGACTTACACAAGTAGGTATTGTCGATGACGGTTGTGAAAAAGATCACGAGGATCTTCAGGCAAATTATGTAACAGGATATGATTATGTAAGCGGGGATCCAGATCCGACACCACCAACAACTGCTGAGGATCATGGAACACATTGTTCAGGATTGGCTGCTGCTGTCACAAATAACGGAGTTGGAATATCAGCATGCAGTCATAATGTAGGTTTAATAGGTGTAAGAACAATTTATCTATCACAATGTGCCCAGGGAATTTCTTTCTGTGCTCAAAATGGAGCTGAAGTGATTTCCATGAGCTGGGGACCAGGGAGCTATGCAATTCAATCTGCAATAAATGATGCATATAATAATTATGATGTCATCTTGTTCGGAGCTGCAGGTAATGATAATACATCTACTATGCATTATCCTGCTGCTTATACTAATGTTGTTGCAGTAGCAGCATCAAATGGTTCGGATTTTAGAGCAAATTTTTCAAATTACGGTACATGGATTGATATAACAGCACCAGGAACAAGTATGCTATCAACCGTACCCTTTGGAAATTATACAAATATGCAGGGGACTTCAATGTCAGGTCCTCTTGCAGCTGGTCTTGCTGCTTATGTAAGAGATATGGACGGAACAATTGACAACGATTCCACAAAAGCAATTATTATGGCTGGTTGTGACCCTATGGTTAATGATTCCATGTATCAAGCAGGAATGCTTGGAGCAGGGAGAATCAATGCCTTAAGGACTATTGGAAAGCTCGGATTCACCGATCTTTTACCGATTTATGTAAATACTACAGGTCCTGGAGGAAGTTTCCATATTCTTCCGGGAGAGATTGGAAGCATTGAAATCCATTTAGTCTGTGATACATCATATAATACAGCAACAAATGTAAGCGTTGTTGCAAGCTCATCATCCGGAATTATCACATTTAATGATAATACTTCCAGTTTTTCGAATGCTAATCCCGGAGACACTGTAGATAATAATTCTGATCTTATTACATTCACAGTTGACGGAGGAGTATCACCTTCTTTTGTCAATATAACTTTTGTAATTCATTCAACGCCACAATCCATTACCGATTCATTTACAACTATATTTGTAGCTGGAGGAATTCCCGATATAATAGTAGTCAATGCTGAAGTAGCTGGAAATTATGTTGATAACTATACAGATCCTCTTGATAATCTTGGTTATGTTTACGATACTTACAACAGATGGTCAGATGGTCCTATAGGTTCACTGTTAAATGATTATGATATGGCTATTTGGTACACAGGTGATGCAACTTCAAATGTTATTACTAACGATGATATTAACGATATCACTTCCTACCTTAATTCAGGGAATGATTTCTTCATTACGGGTCAGAATATAGCAGAAGATCTTCAGGGTAATAGCTTTCTGTCTGACTATCTCCGTTGCACATGGGTTTCAAATTCTACAACATCGATACATAACAGTTCATCAGGATCAATATTCGATGGTTTTGATATTGTAACAGCAGGAGGATCTCCGAGTAATCAGACTTCACGTGATGTAATAAATACAGCAAATAGTTCAATAGAAGCTTTTATATATCAGAGTTCAACAGATATAGCTGCAATTCAGTACTTTGGCGGTTACAAGCTGATATTTTTTGGTTTTGGATTTGAAGCTATAAATGAAGTTGGACCTTATGTTTCAAGAGATACAGTTATGGCAAGAATCCTTGACTGGTTTGAAGTTGGTGTCCAGGAAGATCCTGTGAACAATGGACATGAGATCACATCTGCTTCTCTTGCAGTTCAGGGTTCTTCTGTTTTTGCTGGTAGAATTAACTTTACAGCTTCAATACCAAATGGACAGATTGGAAATATCTTTATCTATGATATGACAGGAAGAAGAATTATAACACTTGTTAATGGATTAGAACCTGGAATTCACAACATTTCATGGAATGGAAATGATAGAAGTGGAGCCAGTGTTTCAGGTGGAAACTATATTGTCAAAATGATAAGTGGAAACTCATCCTATACAGCCAGAATATTATTAGTTAAATAATCTTGAAGGACGGGGTATCCCCGTCCTTTTTTCTTTAAAACTTTCAAACAGGAGGATCTATGAAAAAAACGATGTATTTTTTGCTCTTCCTTACTCTTGTCTCACAGTCTTTTGCAGGAGTTCTTCACAAACCCGGAGAGGTTATTGTGAAATTCAGAGTTGAAATGCGGGAAAATCTGGACTTCGAGATTCATGATAATAAGGTAAGCTGCGGAATTTCTTCACTTGACGATGTTTTTAAGACTTATTCCATAAACTCATACAATCAGCTTATTCCTAATTACGATAATTCTAAAAATATTGATTATGCCCTCGATATGATATATGTATTTTCAGCAGGAAGTGATGATCAAGCGGTTACTTCAGTTGAAGCATTCGAAAGAAATCCTTATGTCGAATATGCAGAACTTAATATAAAGATGGATAAATATGATAAAGTGGTTGAACCTTCATGGGATATACTCCATACTCCGAATGATCCGTATTTCAGCACATATCAGTGGTACCTGACAAGAATAAGTGCCCAGGCTGCATGGGATACTCAAACAGGGAATCATGGAAAAATAGTAGCTATAATCGATGACGGTTGTGAAAAAGACCACCCTGATCTTCAGGCAAATTATATTACCGGATACGATTATGTAGATAATGACAACGATCCGACTCCTCCGACAACTGCTGATAATCATGGAACACATTGTTCAGGTCTTGCTGCTGCAGTTGCTAATAACGGTGTAGGTATCGCTTCTATCGGATACGGGGTAGGTCTTATAGGTGTAAGAACAGATTATTATACAAGCACTCTCGCTCAGGGGATTTCATTTTCATGTCAGAACGGAGCAAATGCGATTTCTATGAGCTGGGGAAGTTCTTCTCCAAGCTCTACAATCGAAAATGCAGTAAATAATGCCTATAACAATTATGATATTGTATGTTTGGCATCAGCTGGCAATGATAATGTTACAACACCTCATTATCCTGCTTACTACAGTAATGTTATTGCAGTTGCAGCATCAAATTTTAATGATGTTAAAGCTGTTTTTTCTCAGTATGGTACATGGATCGACATATCAGCTCCCGGTGACTCGATTTACTATGACGGTATTCTATCTACAGTTCCGTTTGGTAATTATGCATGGATGCCAGGTACTTCTATGTCATGCCCACTTACAGCAGGGCTTGTAACTTTGATGAGATGTCAATTCCCGTCTGAGACAAATGCTCAGATTACAACAAGACTTTACAATGCAGCGGATCCTATGTCAGGCTGCTCATATTATAATGCAGGTCAAATGGGTGCTGGAAGAATAAATGCACAGGCTGCAGTAAGTGGTAGTGGACCAGGAGGTGATACTACTGAACTTATTTATGATGATGGAACACCAGAGAATCATTATTATTGGGCTGATGGTATTATTGTTGGATCCCGTATGACAACACCATCAGGTAAAAATCCGTATAAACTTATTATAGTTAAAATTCATCTGGGGAATACACAATCAGGTTCTAATACATTTTACCTTAAAGTATTCAACTGGGGTGGATCTCAACCGGGTTCTGAATTATTAAGTAGTACTGTAACAGGTACTGATAATCAGTGGAACTTATGGAATGTAAGTTCAAGTAATATTACTTTTAATTCTAATACGGATTTTTTAGTTGGTATGGAATTTTTTGGTGGTAATCTACCAACATGGGGCTTTGATGTATCAAATAATGGAAGAGCGTGGGATTATGATGGAGGATGGAGTTTGTGGAATGAAACATACTTCATGAGAGCCTATGTTGTGAACCTTGGATCCGGAGTAATTGAAGAGATTGGAAATGATATAATTATTGAAAGCGTGGAACTTTCAGTTTCAGGGACATTGTTTACAGGTTCAACAACGATATCTTATGCAGTTCCGACAGCAGGAGATGTAAAACTGAGTATTTATGACCTCTCAGGTAGGGAGATAAGAACTCTTGTCAACTGGCATGAAGAATCGGGATTACGTCATATTATATTTGATGGAAAGGACAACAACGGGAATGGGCTGCCAACAGGGACTTATATATGTAATATAATAACTTCAACAGGTTCAGCAAATACAAAATTGATAATAGCTGAATAGTTTTTTATTTTAAAATAGTGGGGATTTTGTAATATTACAAGATCCCCATCCAGCACAAAAAAAAGATTTTTACCACAGAGGTCACAGAGCCCAGCCCAACCCATCCAAAGTAAAGAATTTTTTGCCACAGAAAAACACGGAGAAAACAGAGAAACAATTAACAATGATCAATGCCCAAAATCAATGAGCAATTATCAATTAACAATGATCAATGCCCTACCCAACCCAGTATTTTCACACAAAGACA
>CBDUTX010000076.1:0-8728 GCA_965370235.1 uncultured Desulfuromonadaceae bacterium
TTTAACAACTGCAGAACATCTAAAACCAATAAAAGATAAGGTTATTGTTCTGACAGGGTCTTTTATTCCTGAAAGGTTTAAAAATTCGGATACTGATTTTAATCTTGGAATAGCAGTTTGTGCTGTTAGTATTCTCAGTGAAGGAGCAGTGTTTATGAAATAAATACTGTGATAAGAGATAAAGTAAGTGGAATGTACATAAAGGGATAATAAAGGGACTTAGAAAATGGCATGAAAAAGTATGGAATATTTATAATAGCAATGTTTTTTTCTTCATTATTAATATCTGAAGAAGAGATCGATACGATATCATATAAAATTTTCTCAGAAGAAATTTTAGGGAGAGAATTAAATGTAGCTTATCCGGATTATTGGCTTGTAGAAAAAGAATTGGGGGGAATCATTGTTTTTCTATCACCAAAGGAAAATGAAGAGGATTACTTTCAGGAAAACTTCAATATAGTAGTCCAGAATTTGAGCAAAAATCCAATGAAGCTTGATGAGTACACTTCTGTAAATATTGATTATCTTCCTGATTTTATTGATAATATGAATATTATTGATTCCGGTTACACTGAATTATCAGGTTATAAAGCTTACAAGATAATCTATACGGGAAAACATATGGTTTATGATCTTAAATGGTTTCAAGTTTGGACAGTTGTAGATGAAATTGCATTTATTGCCACATTTACTGCAGAAATTGAAAAATATGATATATACATAAGTATTATTGATTCAATGATGAATTCGTTTTCAATTAAGTGATCCCACCCCACACCAAATATATTTTATCCACGAATTACACGAATAAACATGAAACCCTACCCATCCAGAAAGAATACAGTCTCGACGAAGCTTTAGTGAAGTCGGATAACCCCAGCCCAATATAAGATTTTTTGCCACAGATTTGTCCGTCGAAGTTAAGAATGAAGTGAGAGCAAAGCCCAACGTAGCTACCTGAGCGAAGTTGTGGCAAAGATGGAAAAACACAGAGAAATATTAAAGACATAGAGAAAAGCATCACTGGGGGACATAGACAAATCTTGACAAAAAAAATTACACCTGTCTACTCCTGCCGCAGGCAGGTGCAATGCACAGGCAGACAAATTAATACGAATGAAAAATAGTGAATTATATGATAAAATTCTCCTTTTAAAGTAATCATGAAAAGTTAATAAAAAACAATGATGTTATTAATGAAATTTTCAATTAGATTTTATTTTTGTAGAATATATTATTATTTATATAAAAATATTTACTGGCTGATAAACTATAGACATTTTTCAAAAGAAAAAAGAAAAAACAAATTAAAATATCTTATCTTCCAACATAGAACTCCTCTATTGAGAAAATTAAAAGATGTAGATATGTACCTTCAATACAATAAGATAAATAATCTCATTATTGCAGTTAGTAGATTAAATGGTCTTATCATTAAATCGGGTGAATATTTTTCATTTTGGTTTTCAATTGGCAGGGCAACATATACAAAAGGTTATAAAGATGGGATGGTCTTGAAAAACGGGAAAGTTATTCCAGAAGTAGGAGGAGGATTATGTCAATTGTCAAATCTTATTTACTGGATAACTCTTCATAGTCCGCTAAAGATCATCGAGAGATGGAGACATGGTTATGATGTTTTTCCTGATGCGGATAGAGAACAGCCATTTGGAAGTGGAGCAACAATTGCATATCCGAATATTGATCTTCAAATTTTTAACTCTACCGCTCAAAATTTTCAATTAATTCTTGAAGTTAGTAAAGATTTTCTCATTGGAGAATGGAGATCTAATTGCGACATTAAATATACTTATAAAATTATAGAATCAGACCATAAATTTATAAACAACTATATTACAGGATATACAAGACACAATAAATTGTATAAAAACATATACTTTAAGAAATCGGGAAAATTTTTGAAAAAGGAATTTATTACAGAAAATAATGCTATTATGATGTACAATCCTTTATTGGAAAATAAATAATAATTTCCTTCCCATCGAGTAAAATTTCAAGAGGTGATTATTATAACACTATTAAAATGTACAAAAAAGATTTAATATTTTTATAAATTATTAAAATAAATAAAAACAGCTTTATAATATTGATAAGTTAACAAAAGAGGTGAAAAAATGAAAATTATTTTATCTGTACTTGTCTTATTTATGAATTTAAATCACTATGTATTTTGTGATATAAATGCTCAGCTTGAACCGAGCAGAACATCAGGTGTAGCTCCATTATTTGTATTTTTTGATGCTACAGGTACAACAGATACAAGTGTAATACTACCATTTCATGAGCTTTATTATGACTGGAATTTTGGAGATACTTCAAGTGGAATATGGACTTATAGCGGTAAGAGCAGGAACTCTTCAACAGGTGTAGTATCAGCTCATGTATTTGAAGATCCAGGTACTTATTCTGTTGAATTAACAATAAAAAATCTTAATGGAGATTCAGCAAATCAAGCTGTAATTATAAGCGTTCAGGATCCAGATGTTGTATTTAATGGAACTAATACGATATGTTTTTCACAAACCGGTGATTTTACCCAGAGTCCACCTGGAGCTTTAACTATCACAACAAGTTCATACAGTGAAGTGATGAGTTATATTTCAACCGGGAAAAGATTATTATTACGAAGAGGGGAAACATGGAATGCTGATCTGGTAACTATTGATAATCATGGTCCTGGAATTATCGGATCTTTTGGAACCGGTGCAGATCCAATACTTAACAATGGTTTTTTTAAATTAGCTTCAGGTATTAAATTTGATACAAGTGATTTGAATACATATGATTGGAGAATTATGGATCTTCAATTTATAAATGGAGGATATGCTGTTGACAGTGATGGAGAAGTAAGAGATATTTTACTATTAAGATTACATATTTCTGATTATACCTATCCTTCTATTATGTTTACCGGAGATATATTGTTGTATTATAATGCAAATCATGGTCAAAATCATCAACCACATAATAGACTTGCTATTGTAGATTGTAATATCTCTCAAGTAAGCGGTTGGACAGTATTTGGAGATATAAGACGGTTTGCTTTAATGGGTTGTTATTTAGGTCCCAGTTTAACTTCACATGTAATAAGATTTGAATTTCTTAATAAAGCGGTTATCAGTAATAATTATATAACTGAAGGAGCATCACAGAGGCATCTTATTAAACTTCATGGACCTGATTGGGCTGGAAGTGCTCTGTTTCCTCCTGAAACATATACAGAAAAAGTAATCTTTTCTGATAATTTTTTTAATGGCGGATCTGAAGATTGGTTTGTTGCAATAGGACCAACGAATGGAGCTTCAGATGAAAGAATTAGAGATATAATATTCGAAAGAAATTTTTTTAATTCAGGTAATACTAATCAGATATTGTTGATTTTATGGTCAAGTTTTATAACTGTAAGAAATAATATTTTTAATTTATCATATGCGCAATTTCATACTGCTATTTCAATAAAACAAAGAGGAATTGAACCGGCACCGGAAAATATTTCTATTTACAACAATACGGTATATAGTAATGATGTCGGTGATTTTACTTTTGTATCAATAAACCCTGAAGTATCAAATACAATTGTAAGAAATAATTTAGGTTCAGCTCCAAATGCAAATTATCCCCAGATGATTAATGGTAGTGGATCAGGTTTAATAGAAAGTAATAATCTTTTAACAGATAATCCGGGTTTTATTATCTACATTCCGGTAAATCCTGAAGATTTTAATTTACAAAGTGGAAGTCCAGCAATTGACAGTGGAATTGAAGTTGTTGTCTTTGATGATTATTCAGATAGTATTAGACCATTTAATGATATCTGGGATATTGGAGCTTATGAATACGTTGAAACTTCAGGTATTGATGAAAATATTTATATTGAAACAGAAAACATTAGAGTAGTAAGATCTGTCAGTTCATTACCAGGTTTATATTTCTCAACACCTTTTAATATTAATGTTAAGATTGATATATTTGATATTTCAGGAAGATTTGTAACAAATTTATTTAATGGAAATTTTGAAGGAGAAAGACTTTTTAATTTTAAAAGTGACATTTCCGGAAGTTATATATATCGTATTACAGCAGATGAAAAAGTGTATTATGGACAAATTATTGTAATTTACTGAACAACATTTAACTAAATATATTTATCCATGAATTTTATATTCATTTCTCTTGTTTAGATAAACTAATTCTTTGTTAGAATATCTGATTACATCAGATGTGAAACAATACGCAGATTAATACAAAAAGAAAGAGTCATCCCGGATATGTCAATTATCAAATCGGATGACACTTCATAGTCTGCTGGATATCATTGAAAAAGAATTTGTTTTATTGATACATTTGATAAAATTTATTTTTTAATATTTGTCAGAATAATAAAACCTATCTATGATAAAATATGAAAACAGAAACTTTTGCTTGCTGTCAGAATGTACCGAGCTTTAGGAGGATAAGGAAATGTCTGATATTAATCATGAAATTTTTGACCTTAAAAAAAGGGTAAAAAAACTGGAAAGTCAAATTACCTTTTTGCTCAGGAATTTAGATCTTGAACATCCAAAACCGAATACATATAATGTATCCCCGGAAATTATTGATCTGGTTCACAGAGGAAAAATGATTAAAGCAATAAAATTGTTCAGGTTGGAAACAGGTTTAGGATTGAAGGAAGCTAAAGAATTTATTGAATCCCTTGAAATATAACTAATAATAAGTAAATTTAAGATGTCTGAAGAAAAAATATTTTGAAAAAAATATGAAGGAATACAAAATGGAAAAAATGAAATGGGATGATTCTCTGTCTGTGGGTATAAATTTAATTGATGAACAGCATAAAGGATTGATACAGAAGATTAATGATTTATCTAGGGCTATTGAAATGCGTCAGGGAGCAAATGTTATTGTAAAAACACTTGGTTTCTTGATCGATTATACTGACTTTCATTTCTCTACAGAAGAAAAACATATGACTGCAAATAATTATCCGGGATTAGAACATCATAATATGAAGCATGAGGAATTTAAAGAAACATTAAGTCATCTTGAGGAAGATTTTGAAGAGGAAGGAGCTACTCAAGCTTTAGCTGATTCTATCAATACTCTTATAATGAATTGGCTTATTGAACATATTAAAGGAGTGGATCAAAAATTTGGTTCTTTTTTATTGGAGAGAGATATATCAATTTCAGAATAAGTATTAATATACATATTTTATGATAATATTAAATTAAGTAATAATAATTATAGAGAAAAAAGTGTAGCTGATGGGAATTATTAATAAAAATATATTGAGTAAAATTAGAATATGAAAATAAACAAAAAGCATTTCAAACAACTGATTAATAATATAATTATGAGTGGAATGTATGGGAAATATGATATTGAAATTATTCGTAGAATAAAATTGCTCAACATCATAGTTTTTACCGGTATCATTGTTATGATTCCACTGGGAATTGTTGCTTTTATCCAGGGGAATTCATTACTTGGTATTTTTGATCTTTCTATTGCTATTATCTTATTTTTTAACTCATTATTTATAATAATAAGTAAAAAGTACAATTTTGCAAGTTATCTCGGTATCTCATTTGTAGGTATATTCTTTTTCTACCTGGTTTCTACGGGAGGACCAAATAATACAGGTCATTTTTGGTTTTATACTTTTCCATTATTCTCAGTATTTCTTCTTGGTTCAAAAAAAGGTGCAATAGCAACTTTATTACTTTTAATTCCAACAATTTTATTATTTATTGTAGATTATGACTCACCATATTTAACTTTTTACTCATTTGATTTTAAAATACGATTCATTACTTCTTTTTTAGTTATATTTACTCTCTCCTACTTCTTTGAAAATATAAGAGAAAAAACACAGCATAAACTAACTCTAAAGAATTTAGATTTAAATAAAACAATAAAAGAACTACAAGAAACAGACAGTAAACTTCAAAATATTCAAGAAGAATTGGAAATACGGGTAAAAGAACGTACAAAGGAATTAATAATGGCAAATATCCACCTTAAAAGCGAAATAAAAATGCATAAGTTTACTGAACAGGAACGAAAAAGACTTGAAGCTCAACTCATCCAGGCTAAAAAGATGGAAGCTATTGGCACTCTTGCCGGAGGTGTAGCTCATGATTTAAATAATATTCTCGCTGGATTGGTTAGTTATCCTGATTTATTATTGATGGAAATTCCAAAGGATAGTCCCTTAAGAGAACCTATTTTAATAATACAGAAATCAGGAAAAAAGGCTGCTGTTATTGTTCAGGATTTATTGACATTGGCTCGAAGAGGTCTTTCAATTACTAAAGTTGTTAACTTAAATGATATAATAACTGAATATTTAAAAAGTCCTGAATATAAAAAACTAAAATCATATAATTTAAATCTTCACATTAAAACATCTCTTGCAACTGATCTATTGAATATTGAAGGTTCCCCTGTTCATTTATCAAAGACTGTTATGAACCTGGTTTCAAATGCATCAGAAGCAATGCCCAAAGGTGGGAATCTTTATATCTCAACAGAAAACCGATATATAGATAGAACAATTAAAGGTTATAGTGATATTGCTGAAGGTGATTATGCAATAATGACAGTTGCTGATACAGGAATTGGTATGTCTGAAGAGGATATAAGCAAGATATTTGAACCTTTTTATACTAAAAAAGTTCTGGGAAGAAGTGGAACCGGTTTGGGGATGGCTGTTGTATGGGGAACTGTAAAAGATCATAATGGATATATAGATGTACAAAGCTCTGAGGGGAAAGGAACCACATTTAAGCTTTATTTTCCAATAACCAGAAATGAATCAATTGACAAACAGGATCTTTTATCTATTGAGGATTGTATGGGGCATGGTGAAGCAATTTTAATTATTGATGATGTTGAAGAACAGAAAAATGTAGCTTCAGCTATGTTAAAAAAATTAGGGTATAATGTAAGCTCTGTTTCAAGTGGTGAAGAAGCTGTAGAATATATGAAACACCACTCGGTTGATCTTTTAGTATTAGATATGATAATGGATCCTGGAATTGATGGACTTGAAACATATAGAAAGATAATTTCTTTGCATCCCGGACAGAAGGCAATAATTGTAAGTGGATATTCTGAATCAGAACATGTCAAAGAAGCACAGCGGCTCGGAGCAAGAGCTTATGTGCAAAAACCATATTTACTTGAAAAAATAGCACTTGCAGTAAGGATAGAATTGAATAAATCTTGATATTTATTTTAATTAATAATACCGATGAAGTTCTTTTAAATATTACTGACAGGATTCAATATGGATTTTGAAAGAATAATTACATATTTGGGTTAAAACAATATAGTAGGAGAAACAAATATTGGATTATAAAATATTAATTACAGTATTTACTGCTGTATTTATTGCTGAATTAGGAGATAAAACACAACTGGCTACTATGCTGTTTGCAGCAGATAAAGAAGTAAATAAATTAACTGTTTTTATTGGTGCTTCTTTGGCATTAATAGTTGCATCGGGTATTGGTGTTATAGCAGGAGGTTTTATTTCTAAATTTATTACAGAAAGATACCTGCATTATATTACCGGTATTGGTTTTATCAGCATTGGAATATGGACATTATTTAAAGCATAGTAAAATAAATAGTGAAAACCGAGGAAGTTTTTGTGAAATTTAATCATATTTTACAGATATTTTTCTTTGCTGTATTAATCCAAAGTTACAGTTGTAGTTCAAAATCTCAATTTCCTTCTCCTGTATCAAATACCGGAGATCTTGCATGGGATGGAGAATATTTGTGGGTTGCGGGGACTGATGAAGGAAGGATTTACAAATTGGATTTTAATGGCTATATTCTTTTTTCATTTATTTGTCTTGAAATAGGTCCGGCAGGTTTAACCTGGGATGGTACTAATATCTGGGTCTCAACAATAAGCGATAAACTAATGCAGTATGATACGGAAGGAAAATTACTTAGACAGTTTCCAGCTCCCGGAGATGAAGCAAATGGTCTTGCCTGGGCTAATGGTAATCTATACTGTGTCTCAAAGATACTAAATGAGAACCTGTCAACTTTTATCTACAGGATTGACCCAGGTAGTGGAGTGATTACAGACAGCTTCGAAATCACGGATTATGGACGATATGAAGGACTTGCTTTTAATGGTATTGACCTTCTTGTAGTTGAGAGCTTATCTAAAGAACTTTTCAGAGTTGATCTTGAAAGCGGAGAGATACTTGAAAGAATTGAGCTTCGACAAACTCTTCCCGAGGGTATTACATGGGATGGAAAATGTTTATGGATTACAGATCTTATGGATGAGAAGATAGAATCATTCGTACTCAGATAACATTTATTCTTAGTGTTTATTGTGGTTTCCTACTTCGATAGTCTTCTCTCAACTTCGCAAATTCAAACGAGTTACGATGGACAGGTCTGTGTTCAATTTTTCAGTATGGTGTAGAGTTGAGCTTTGTGTCTTAGCATCTTTGTGTGAAAAAATGTGTGTTAACGGGATCAGAGCCCAATTTTACTATAAAAGCTTTATCAGGCAATGCTTTAAATTGTTTTTTTCTTCCTTTTTGCAACTTTTATAAAATAATAATTATACATATTTATTTAGTAATTAATCCTAATATATCTATATTATTTTTAGAAATAATTGTGTTGTAATTCTTATTTACAATTAAAGTATTCTAGTTTTGAATTT
>CBDUTX010000077.1:0-8642 GCA_965370235.1 uncultured Desulfuromonadaceae bacterium
GCATATTGTTCTTCCCAAAATGGTTTTGACATATTGTTCATTTAAATCTTTTAATAAAAGCTGTTTTATCTCCACATGTTAAACCACATTTTTTATAAAATGATAATTTCCAATCTTGCTTAGATCCAGTTTCCAATATCAATTTATAGCAATTCCATTTCTCTGCTATTTTGGTTGCATACATTATTAGTTTTTTACCAATTCCTTCTGATCTTATTGTTTTTTCAACAACTAAATTTTCAATTACCGAAATTGGTTGTGGACTTAACTGCTTTAATAAAATCTCAATTTGCTTATAATCTTTTTCATTAACTTCTCTTATCATATTGTATCTGTTAATCAAATATAACTGATGTCAATGTTTCCTAACTACTCTGTGAATATGTGAAATTAGAGAGATGATAGGTTTCTCTCAATTTTAAAAATTTTGTAACGTAACACTGGCTCTTTTTCTTAAGTTAATTCAATTACCTTATTTATTGGTTTCACATCTAATGATTCATTTTATCATTGCCATAATGACTATACAAGAAGATACAACCATGAGTCGTTAAGATAAAGTGAGGAGTTGTTAGGGATATATGATTTATTTTGCGAAATGTATTATATCTATAATTTGAGTGAACGAGCGTAATAAAAGTGAAACAAAAAAACTGAATTTCATTTCTAAAAACACTTTATTTTTATACAACTTGTTTAACAAAAAAATCTACTTTTTTATCTTTAATGTCAACTTTGGATCTAATTTTCAGATGACGACGAAATTTTCCTGTTCCTTCCAATATTTTCTGTGGATCATTCATAATTGAACCAGAGGTAAATTCAAAAGAGATATGATTTTTCCTTACAAAAAGTCCTCCAAAGTCTTCATCAAGAGAAAACATAATACCTCCATACATCATTCTTTCGTTTGTCTTTGGATAATTGGTAAAAACAATTTTACGCAACTTTTGTAATATCTTAAATTTCTCATCTTCAAACTCCTCGATTTCATCAAGGAATTTTTGTACTTGTTCATTTTTTGATTTTTTCATCATTATTCCTTTTTTTAAACAAATCCAAATATTTAACCGTTGTTATCAAGAATTTAAAATACATTCAAACTATATCAAATTGTTGAAAAATCTTGTAGAATTTCAATAAAAAAAGAGAGAGATATTTCTGAGTTCCATTCCTCTGCTAATTCAATGTACCTGTTTTTTATTGTAATCATATCTAATGATTTAATCTATCCTAGCTACAAAGACTATACAAGATTACATATTTCCGGGTTGATATGATAAAAGGAGTAAAATCCGAATGAAGCCAGCAACTGAGCTTAAACTCTCTATTAGTTGCTTTATTTGACATTTTAAATTTATCTTTCTAAAGCACATGAAAGCACTTTGGAAATTTTTTTATTTTACTTTTTACTTGCAATAATTAAATTAGTGATAATTGGTAAATTTAAACTATTCCCATAATTAAAAATTAACTCACGAATTTTTGAATAAAAAACAGATAATTGTTCTTCTGTCTTTGTAGAGTTATTAGAAAAGGTTTTTAATAATCTGATATACTTGTCTGATGTATAATTGCGGTATATAACAAACTCTTTTTCAAAGGTGATGTTGAAATACTTACTTTGTAAAATTTCTAACTTACGGTCAGTGATTTTTGCATTCTGCATTTTTCGAATATCAATTACTTCAGTTTGATCAGGATAATATTTGGTATAGATATCTTGTATTTTGTTAAAAATATCATTATCATCTCTTGAATAATTGTTCCAAAATAAAACTAATTTTCCATTCTTTTTTAATATCTTAGATGAATATTTGTATTTAATTTTTTCATTTATCCAGTGAAAGGCAGTTCCTGAAAAAATAAAGTCATATTTACATTCATCTTTAAAATTTTCAAATGTTGACTTTATAATTAAAATGTATTTATTTTTTTTAAATCGGTCATTAAGTATCTGGCAAAATTCTGATCCTGGTTCAACAGCAGTAATAGATGAGTTCCATTTTTGAAATATTTCTGCTGTAGCTATACCATTTCCAGCTCCAATTTCCAAAATATTTGACTGAGAAGTGATTTTACATTCATTATCTATCGCATTATACATTTCAGTTGGATAGCCTGGTCTAATCTCATTGTAAAGAGTTGCAATTTTTGTAAATGATGATGATACTACTATATTATTCATAATCAGTATCCAAACTGCTAATGTTCCCACTCTTCCTTCAATACACCAAAGTGATATCTATCTATCCACTCTCCATTCCAATAATGGACTTCTCTCTCTTTTCCTTCCTCTATGAATCCTATCTTTTTTGCTACACAGATCATTCTTTTATTGAATGACCATGTTACTAAACCAACTCGATGGCATCGATATACACTGAATACATATGAGATCCATAGTCTTAAAGCACATGTTCCAATTCCTTTATTTAGTCTTTGATTTTCACAAATATCTATACCAACGTACTTCGAATCCGGATGAGCTGAATCCCCATATACTGATACCCAACCAAGATAACCATCTGTATCTTTTATTAACAGTCCCCTATATTTTCCTGTTTTTTCCATCTTGATACTTTTTAAGTACTTTTTATACAGTTGATCTGTGTTCTCTCTTGGCTCCCAGGGTGCATCGTATTGGTGCCATTCATCTTGATTAACATACCAATTTCGAAGCAGTTCAAAATGCTCCTTTCTTCTTCTAATCAGAGACACTTTATCATCTTTTACAATTACTTCTTCAATCATAAGACAATCAATTCAAAATTGTATATAACAATCCAATAGATATGTGAAATTCGAGAAATGAAAGTTTATTTTCAATTTTATGAACTTTGCTTTGAATTTTGTACATTTGCTTGTTAGGAGATGAGACATTGAATTTCTCTCCACTGATAATTCAATTTACTGTTTATTGTTCTCATATCCTATTTTTATTTTATCAAAACCACAGTGACTATACAAGCAGACATAACGTCAAGCGGCAGTACCTGGAGTTCTATACATATGATTGTTAGATATTTCTCTCGTAAAGTACGCTCAATTGTTTGCACCTGTTTATCCTGTCTAATATATCTGTAGAATCAACATACTGCGCTATTCCACCCACATGTCGAGGAAGATTCAGTACAGCCTCTGAGTTTATCTTTGAATAAAGTGCTTCAATAAAACCGATCATACCTCCATCAAATTCCGGAGTGAGAATGTTAGTCGGTAATCCTTGAAATTCATGAGGTAGCTCATCAGCAAGAACTCTTCTAATATCAGCCTTTAATTGATCACAGTCATCCTCTCTTAAGAATAGGTCTATTATAGTGGGACTCCAGTCATGGTCCATTGACTGTAGGGTGTCAAAACCAAGAACATCAGATCCACGATGAAGTTTACCAGCAGAATAATTAAGCCCTGGGAAACATCTATCAAGGATGGGATGTACAATCTCATGGTAAAAGGACTCGGTTAATTCAAGTCCCGGAATGAACTTCTCTATCATAAGGAGAACAGTTCACTGTAAGGCAGAAAAGCACCAATTACGGGATTCCACCATAGAATCTCTCCTCCCCTGAAATAGACACGGAACCTGTCCCGTATCGGCATGGTATTGGGATCTCCCTTACCGCCAGGCATGTGTACTTCTCGTACGGCTATATCGCAGTAATCCCGCCAGGCATTTAAAGGAAAATTGTCAAGGTATTCCAAACTGAATGAGATGTTATCTATTGTAGAAGTATCATACACCTCATCTTTACGGAGCCTTTTCATCAGATATTCAATAGTCTCCTGATTGGAATCCGCAACCTTCGGTATAAAGGATTTTCTTGACTCTTCAGGAAGGTTCAACCAGCTATATGGCATCTCTCCGTAGAAATTTCTGCACCTACGTCCATACTCAAGAGTACCGTTTCGAACTGCAATCCAGAAATCCATATCTCCTTTTCTATCTCCGGGATCAGGAAGTCTGTGCAGAAGGATATACTCACCTGGAGATTCTATTACATTCACATTCAGCTTAGTGGCATTTTCTCGGAGAAAGGTTGATACACGCTCATACTCACATGCAGCATCTTCAGGTTCCGTGAAACCTCTCATTTCAATGGTTCCTATGTAGAGATCCATCCAGACATCGATAATCCAGCCTGGAGGAGTTGAAGTAATCTGAACAGACTGTTCCCATTCATCCCCATAGCCATGTATTTTCCATTCGGTCCCCCAGCTTTCCGGGATAGTCGACTCATGCCAAATATCCTGTGTAGGAGGCATCAGACCAGTCAGGTCCACCAGGTTCTCCGGAGAGGGTAATGCTGTTATGCGGACAGAATCGTCCGAAACCAGTATTGAATATATATCAGGATACTTCCATAACAGACGACATGCCGCGATAGAGGCGTCTTCCTCAGAATCAAACGGACCATAATACACAAGCCAGCCCTTGTACCCTGAAAGTGAATTCCAGTTTGGAATCCAAAGATATCCTGCGTTTTGGTACCCACAAGCTTCAAGTTCGTTCAGAATCATTTTGGCATCAGTCTCGTTTATTACAACCACACATGCGTTAACCCAACATGGATTGCCAGCGGATATCTGACCTTCCGATGCTTCAGCACTACCACTCATGATTGAAAACAGACATATCAAAACCGAGAAAAGATGATAGAAAAATCCTTTTTTAAGCATATTAATATTTTATAGAAATAATCAAGAATGCCAAGAAGAAATTTTAAAAATTTATATTTAAAACACTTTCCTTCTCATCACCATATTTATTAGCAATAGAATAGATTTTTGGGATAAATTAAGTGCCAATATTAAAGAATAAATTTAATAAATATCTTAAATATTAAAATCTATTATTAGAGAATCTTAATTTTCATAAACCCAAAGAATCCATTTTATCTTCTTCATAAACCCCATCTTCAGCAGGATATCTAAGTTTATATCTTCCGGTTTCTTTTGCTAAAGCCCAGACAATACTTTCACCAAGTGGAATTATATCAGGTTTTATTGAATAGATTGAGTCATTATAAGTTTCCAAAGGAGAGATAACTTCCCAGCCATTATCAAGAAAAAGATTGATCAAATCATCTAAAAACAAAGCAGAAACTGTATTATGATGAAGCAATATCATATGTTTTATTTTTCTACCTGTAATTCCAGTAGCTATCCTATCATAATAATTTGCTCTTTCTAACATATGATAAAGATAAAATTCTTTATAATCTTCTATATTCACTTCAGGATTTTTCTCAAATTTATCAAGTAATCTTTGCTCAATATACCAATCGGAAGCATCTATAGAAACATGACCAATACGATAACCTAAATCTTGTAAAAAGTTATCAATACTATCAATTTTTTCTCTTGTATCCCCTTGTTTAAGATATGGGAATCTAAAAAATTTAACAAAATTATCAAAATCTTCAATCATTGAATCCACTTTAATTATATCTTCAGCAAATATTTCAAATGTTGCTCGAGGGGAATGATAATAATAATGAGAATAAGTGTGATTGGCAATCAAATGTCCATCATTATCCCAGTTTTGTAATAGTTCTCTCCCACTATCACTATCAATTCTTTTTCCACATACAAATAAAATAGATTGAATATTATATTTATTTAAAGTACTTCTAATAATAGAATCTCTTGTATTCCAATCCATCAATATATTTGAATTTGTATTGGGATCATCAAATGAAAAAGAAATCTGTGGTTTATCAGTATTTATTTGAAAAACAATGTTTAAAATATAAATAATAAATAAAATCTTCAATTGTCCTCCAATTTTTTCATTTCAAGCTTGGTAAATTGTTTCTACTGATTTGAATTTTGTATATCCTCATATCAGGAGATATGGTGCTGAGCTCCTCTCCTCTGAAAATTTAATTTCCCTGTTTATTGTTTTCATATTAAATTATTTATTTTATCAAATAAAATATTTTGACTACTTTTTAATTTTTTGTTCAATATCATTAGCTTTTTTTCTTAAAGCTTCTGCACATTCTTTCATATGTTTAAGCTTTTCATCACTATCCGGTTTTTCGGCACAACAACACTTAAATTCATTTGTGAAATTGCATCCACAGTCATCATGTTTTTCTGATTTTGAATGATTACACATAAAATTCCTCCTTATTTTTGTTAATTAAAATATTCAAATATATCTTGTTATAAAAATTAGAGTCTAAGTAAAAAAATCTTTTCCAAGTACTTTAGATACCATATCATTAAATTCTGCAAACTTCTCTTTGTTAAGTGAATAGTGTATATGATTCGATACTCTCTCACTTCTTACCAGATCTGCCTGTCTGAGTATCCTCAAATGTTGTGAAACAGCAGATTGTGTAACATTAAGCTTGCTAGTAATGGCATTTACGCATTGAAATTTGAATTCAAATAGCAGTTTCAGTATTTTTAGACGGGTTGGATCTGAAAAGACCTTATATATCTCTGCTATTTTTCCAATATTATCCATAAATAACTACTAATTTAGTATATACTAATATTGTAATATACTTAGTTGGATTTGTCAATATTTTTTTTTAAAATTACAAAAAATGTCTGAGCTCACCTTCCGTAAGCTGTGATCAATAAAATCGGGTGTGGTTTATAGTCAGTATAAAACGATTTATTATAGGTTTACATTTAATGCCATAAGCAAAAACCACAACCATAGAAGTATCACGAGTATAATGCAAACAGAATTTTTAATTTTGTTTCTTTTTAATCTTAGTATCTCGAATATACCATAAATCAATGTTGTTAAAGAACAACATATAGCAAGAATGGTTGAGATTATAGATAAAATTTTCCAGGATATAGGGATCGATGGAATGACAGTAATTGCTGCAATCCCGAATGAAATAAATGATATTAAACAAAAGATTGGTGTGAGATATTTTTTCATATTATTATTTTTTTATTTTTCCTTTAACACTTGAACTCACCTGCCCTAACCTATAATTGATAAAATCATAAACGGATTACGGTTGGTGTGAAGTGAATTTTTATAATATTTCATTACTTCAAAAAGACTTCAATGTATTTCTTGTAAAAATATGTACGATCATATGTTGCTTTTTTATTTTTTTGTTCAAGAATACCAAGTTTCATGAATCTATCAATAATTTTTTGAGATCCAACACGAGTGTAACCAGTCCAATCCATAATGATTTTAGTAGAAACAATAGGTTGAGTATATAATTTTTTCAATATTAATATTCCACTTTTTGATTCCCTTTTTGCAAGTGCTTGTATTTTTCCCATGTCTATATCACGTAACTTCGTAATTTTTTTAGATACTATAATCGAATCATTCGCTGTATCAATTACACCATCAATGAAAAAATGAAGCCAAGCTTCAATATTTGCTTCCTTTTGGTATCCATAGAGCTTTTGATAATATATATCCTGATATTTCTTAAAATAAGAAGAAAGAAAAAGAACTGGTTTCTCTAACATATTTCTATGACATAAAAGTATAGTTATGAGCAAACGACCAGTTCTTCCATTCCCATCAAGAAATGGGTGAATAGTTTCAAATTGGGCATGTGTCAATGCAATATGAAGCAATGGAATAATTTCTTTCTCCGTGTGTAAAAATTTTTCAAGATCACAAAGAGCACGCTTCATTTCATTTATTGGCGGAGGTACAAATAATGCGTTTGAGGGGGAAGTTCCTCCAATCCAGTTTTGCGATTTGCGAAATTCACCTGGATCTGAGAAATGAGTTGCACGAGCTCCTATCATGAGTTTGGAGTGTATTTCTCTTATTAGTCGAAGCGAAAGAGGAAATTTATTCAATCTATTGATTCCATAATTTAATGCTTTTATATAGTATAATATATCATCAGCATCTGTTTCTTTGGTTACAATTCCAGCTTTTTTTTCAATAGCATCAGCAATAGTTGCTTTTGTACCCTCAATTTGAGTCGAAGATGCTGCATCTTTGACAATGAACATATAAAGAAAGAAATCTAAATCTGGAAGAGTGTGAGTAATACCATCGAGTTTTCCTACTAAGTAATCTGCTTCAGCAGTTTTGAGCAGAATTGATTTGGAAAAATCAAGGATACCTTTTGGAGGAAAAGAATGTGGCACAAATGCAGAAAATCCTTGTTTTTGAATGATATTTTTTCCAATTTCAATTTTCATAGATAGTTTACTTGTTGTTAATGATACAAACTAATTTATACTTTAGTTTGTTTTTTGTCAATAGATATAAACTAAATTGTTCTTTATATATTCACCTGTTATATATCAATTTTTCCAATAGAACTGACGAAGAAGGATTACTTTTTTACTATCTGAGTGCCTGTGAATGTTAAAGGAAAAAGGGGCGATATACCCTTTTATACATATTGGTGTTCCTATAAATATCTTCTGAAATGTAGACAGAACAACTAAACATAATGCTCCAATAATGATTGAGATAAAATATGTTAAATCCTCTTGTTCAATTTTAGATTACTCATTTATAATCTTATTTTATTGTTAATTCAATTTCCCTGTTTATTGTTTTCATATTAAATGATTTATTTTATCATTGCCATAGAAACTTAACAAGAGGACGTATCTGCTGTTAGTTAGGATAAAGGAAGTGAAAAGGAGCAGAGTACTTGCCATTAAGCGTAGTATAC
>CBDUTX010000078.1:0-8636 GCA_965370235.1 uncultured Desulfuromonadaceae bacterium
CCGTTAGAATATACCGTACTGAGAAAAGATGGTACCGAGTTTTCTATTATCACATACTCGTCGGCGATAATCCGAAACAGCAAACCTGTTGGTTTTAGAGGGATTGCTATAGACATCACCGAGAGCAAGCAGACTGAAGAGGCGCTGCGTGAGAGTGAAGAGAAGGTCCGAACTTTGTATGACTCATCGAGTGATGCGATTATGCTTCTTGATGATAAAGGTTTTTTCGATTGCAATGACGCGACGCTGAAGCTTTTCGGTTGTGTAAATCGGGAGGAATTCTGCAGCATGCATCCGGGTGACTTCTCGCCTCCGACTCAGACAGACGGAACCGATTCGATGAGTTATGCCAAGAACAACATAGCAGTTGCTTTGAAAGAAGGCAACAAACGGTTTGAACATTTACACCGCCGTTTAGACGGCACGGATTTCCTCGCCGAGGTGCTGCTTGATGCGATGGTACTTGGCGGTAAGAAGGTGCTTCAGGCGAGGGTATATGATATCACAGGTCGAAAGCGGATTGAAAAAGCATTGCGGGATAGTGAAGAGAAGTACCGTACCCTCTTTGAGACCGCACAGGACGGCATATTTGTGCTTGAGGCAGAAACAGGAAAGGCTTTACTTGCTAACAGCTCTCTTGCTAAGTTGTTCGGATTTGAATCCCCTGAGGATATTGTTGGGCTTTCCCCCTTTGAGTTCATCCCGGAAGAGGACAGGGCAAGGATGAAGAGGATTATTGTGGAGGACATGTTTGAAAATGACCATAGAGAGGTAATGGAATACAGAGCAATAACAAAAGATAGCAGAGAAATCTGGATAAGTGCGGTTGGTGTGAGAATTGAATATAACGGAAAAATGGCAGGTCTTGTATCTGTTCGAGACATCACTAAACGCAAACAGGCGGAATTAGAGCTTCAGATGGAGCGAGATAAACTCACTGCAATTTTAGAATCGATGGTGGACGGGATATATATTGTCAGTAAGGACTATGACATTCAATATGTTAATTCTATACTTAAAAAAGATTTTGGCTCACCTGAAGGAAAAAAGTGCTATGAGTATTTCCATGATTTGGATAAACCATGCACTTTCTGCAAGAATGAAAATGTATTTATTGGAAAGACAGTGCGCTGGGAATGGATCTCCCCCAAGAATGGAAGGACATATGATCTAATTGACACGCCTGTGATAAATTCAGATGGCAGTATATCCAAACTTCAGATATTCAGGGATATAACTGATAGGGAGAAAGTGAAAGAAGAATTACTGAGGCAGAAATTGCAGTATCAGGGGATATTTGAAGCATCGAAGGATGCAATCCTCATTTTAGACCTGAAAGGTGTTATCAAGGAGGTGAATTCAACCGCTTGCGAAATTTACGGTTATTCGTATGAAGAAATGATAGAGTTATCCGGTAAGGATATCGTTCATTCGGATTATCAGTATCTGTTCAAAAAAATAAGCAAAGATACTTCAACAGGCAGAACATTTCGTGCTGAATCGGTGGATGTCCGCAAGGATGGTTCTAATTTCAACATAGAAGTTAGAGTAAGCGCATTCGAATATGAAGGCAAACCGCACATCCTAGCAGTGATTCGTGATATAACCGAGCGCAAACAGGTGGAGAATCAGATATTAGAGTTAAAAGAGTTTAATGAAGCGATTGTCAACAATCTTGCAGAAGGAATTATTCTTGAGAACGACGATGGCATCATTCAATTTGCTAATCCTGAGATGTTGAGAATGTTGGGATATGAAAATGACGAATTGGTTGGTAAATACTGGAATTGTTTCGTTCCTGATGATCAGGTTGAAATTATAAAAAATGCGCATAAAAGAAGACTGAAAGGAGAATCTGATCAATATGAGATGGAATTGATAAAGAAAAGCGGAGAAAGGATATCTGTTTTTGTCAGCGGAGTTCCGCATAAGCAGAAAGGAATCTATATAGGATTACTTGCCGCTTTTATCGACATCACCGGGCGTAAGAAGGCTGAGGAGGAGCAGGAGAAACTACGGATGCAGTTAACCCAGGCGCAGAAGATGGAGTCCGTTGGACGATTAGCGGGAGGGGTAGCCCATGATTTCAACAATATGTTGGGTGTTATCCTTGGCTACACCGAAATGGCTCTGGAGCAGATGGACAGGAACCAACCGTTTTATTCCTACTTGACAGCAATCCGCAAAGCAGCGGAGCGCTCTGCTGACCTCACTCAACAACTGTTGGCATTTGCACGTAAGCAGACCGTCACTCCCAGGATACTAGATTTGAACAAGACTGTGGAAAGGATGCACAAGATGCTGAAGCAGATCATCGGTGAGGATATTGATCTCACCTTGAATTTAGGGGAGAGTGTATGGTCGGTGAAGATGGACACATCGCAGATAGATCAGATCCTGGCTAATCTGTGTGTCAACGCCCGAGATGCCATAGCTGATGTCGGAAAGATTTCCATTGAAACGAATGCGATGACCTTTGATGAGGATTACTGTGATGCACATCGGGGGTATCATCCCGGTGAGTATGTGCTACTATCCGTAAGTGACAACGGCTGTGGCATGGACAAGAAGATCATAGATAAGATATTTGAACCGTTTTTTACTACCAAAGAGATAGGCAAAGGTACGGGTCTGGGGTTGTCCACAGTCTACGGCATCGTAAAACAGAATGGAGGCTTCATCGATGTGTACAGCGAACCGGGCCATGGGACGACCTTCAATATCTACATTCCTCGGCATACGTCCAAGACAACAAAGATGCAGAAGGAATTTCCGGTGAAACAGGTTAAATACGGCGAAGAAACCATCCTGCTGGTGGAAGATGAACGGGCGCTTCTGGAAATGACCAAGACAATGCTCAAAAACCTGGGGTACAATGTGCTGACCGCCTTTACTCCGAGCGATGCTATCCGGCTGACAGAGGTGTATGTAGGCAAGATACATCTGCTCGTGACCGATGTGATTATGCCTGAGATGAACGGAAGGGAACTGGTCAGAAAACTCTTGCCAGTCTATCCGAACCTTAAATACCTGTTCATGTCCGGTTACACATCCAATGTGATTGCCCACCATGGAGTTCTGGAAGAGGGAGTGAAGTTTCTCCAGAAACCATTTTCGGAGGAAGATATGGCTAACAAGGTGCGTGAAGTGTTGGATAGCAAATGAGGAGTTCAGAACATGGTTAACAAAGTGCTCCACTAATATTAATTTCATGCATATTATTCTTGACTTTTTTCAATATAATTTTATATTTTTAATTGATTATATATGTTCTATGAGGAAAACAAATGAGTTAATATAGAGGAATCGTTGTATGATAAAAACACATTCGTTTCATATTCCTGTAATGGGAATCGGATTTACTATTGATACTCCACTAAAGGTTTCTCAATACGGAATTGATTCTGTAATTTCTTTAGTTGATGACTTTCTTCTTGAAAAGTTAAGAAAGATGTACTGTGATAAATTTGAAATTCCTTATAATGAAATTACTGAAAAAACCGAAGATTACAGAGCAAAAAGGATTACATCCTATCTTAATTTAATGAACAATCTGGCAAAAAAGAAATTTGAAGAATTAAAAAATACTACTATTGAAAAAAGTAATGAGATAAAAGAATACTTCAACATGTTACCTGACACTTCAATCATAAAACAAAAATTCAAGAATTTAACAGCAGAACATTTTGATTTAAATGAAGTTAGAAACTGGATAAAAGACAACTTATCAATGGGTAGTATTGATGTAAATATTATGACCAAGATTGATAGGGAAAACTATATTAATGATGAAAAATTACCTGTAGAATACAATGACGGTCATGCTGCGCTCAGGGGGTATGCGAATAGTGATTTAAATTCTTCGATAATACTTTCCTCAGGAATGAACCCAAGACTGTATGGTTATTTAGAGCAATTTGAAGATTTTTACCCTGATGAAAATAAGGAAATAAAAAAGAAAATTATTTTAAAAGTCAGTGATTACAGGTCAGCTTTTATTCAAGGTAAATTTCTGGCTAAAAAAGGGCTATGGGTTTCAGAATACAGAATTGAATCAGGGCTTAATTGTGGTGGACATGTTTTTGCAACAGATGGATATCTCTTAGGTCCTATATTAGCTGAATTTAAAGAAAAGCGAAAAGAACTGATTAAATCAATTCACGAAATCCTGGTCAAGGGACTTTCTAACAAAAACCGTTTGATACCTAAAACAGAATTACCTCTAAAAATTACTGCTCAAGGTGGTGTTGGTACAGCTGAAGAACATCAGTTTCTATTCGATCATTATCAAGTTGATTCAGTAGGATGGGCTACTCCTTTTCTTTTAGTACCTGAAGTAACGAATGTTGACGATTCTACTCTGAATAAATTAATTGAAGCTAAAGAAGATAATTTATTTTTAAGTAATACTTCTCCTTTAGGTGTTCCTTTCAGCAACCTTAAAGATAATACTAAAGATCTTGAAAAATTATCTCGGATTATGAAAGGAAAACCTGGTAGTCCATGCCATAAGAAATATGTTGCTTTTAATTATGAGTTTACGGAAAAAAGCATTTGTACAGCTTCACGTCAATATCAATATTTAAAATTAAAGGAACTGGATAAAGAAAAGCTTTCTTCTAAGAAGTATCAAATTGAGTATGATAAAATTGTTGAGAAATCGTGTATTTGTGTTGGTTTAGGAACATCTGCTTTGTTAGTAAATAATTTAAACACAAAAATTGAAGGAGATGGAGTTTCAGTTTGTCCGGGACCGAACATGGCGTATGTCTCAAAAATAATGAGTTTAAAAGAAATCATCGATCAAATTTACGGAAGATCAAATAATATCACAAGAACCGATCGTCCAAATATGTTTATAAATGAACTAAAAATTTATATTGATTTTATAAAAAATAAAATAGAGGAAACAAAAATTTCTATGACAAGTAGACAAGAAAAGTACCTGTTAACTTTTATAAAGAATCTCAAAGAAGGGATCAATTATTATTACAGCTTAGTTAATGACTTGAAAGACAAATTTAAAGATTCAAAATCAGGCATTCTAAGTGATCTAGACTCAAGTAAGAAAACTTTACATCTTCTAAATTTAGAAATAGAAAAATTTATCGATAATAAAAAATAAACATCATAAGTAAAAACGTTTGTTCAAACCATTAAAGACTAAAAAAACATAACAAATTATTTCATATAACATTTTTCCTATATGCTTCATAGTGGCAGGTGAGTTTGATAGTTTCTTAACAAAATCTAATTTGAGGAAACCTGCAAGAAGTGTTATATTTAAATAGATAATAAAAGGAGGAAGTTATGTCTAAAAGATATCTCTTTTTAATAATCATTCTTTTTTTATCAAATCAACTCTTTGCTCAGGAAAATAATTCTGAAAATGTTCCAGGAACAGCATTATATTATGAATTGTTTGGTAAATTCTTCTCTTCTGCTAATGTTGATTTTCCATTAAATAGATTAAACAGGTTAGGTTTTGGTGTTTCTCCGGTCTATGGTGACATTGTCCCTTTTGTTATGTATTATCATCTCCAGGGTGAGAGATCATATTTTGAAATTGGGGGTGGTTTAGGATATGTCATTATCCTTACTGAAGATGTTGAACATGAAGATTTCAAGGGAGTAACATTTCATGGAGTTATTGGATATCGTTATCAGAAAAAGAATGGTTTATTATTTAGAGTTGGATTTACTCCAATAATTTTTTCAGATAAATTTTTACCATGGATTGGAATCAGTATTGGGTATAGTTTTTAATTCTATTTGAATATAGATACAGAACAATTTATATAATAACACAAGAAAATAAATAATTATTGAAACAACAAAATATAAAATATTTCTTTATCCATAAGCGTAACTGATAAGAATTATTATGTGTTCTGTCTTGATGTTATAGATAAGTATCAAATATTCAAAATTTCTTCCACTAGAGAATTTAAGATTCTGAGGTCTTATTTCTATTTTATATATCAAAACATAAGAATTATCATGTAAATCATCAATGATTTTATTATCAGGGAAAAAGTCAATTTCATTTATTTCTTCTACTTCAATAAGATTTAAATTATCAATAAGTATTGATATATCACCTTGAGACATTTCAAATTCACAGATACCGCATCTGGTTGTCTCAACCATCCTGCAAATGAAATTATCAGGTACAATACCGTATCTACCGAGTAATTCCCTCATATCATTTTCAAGATCTCCCCTGTTGCACATATTCCATATAAAACCACATGAATTTAAACAAAGAATAAGTATTAATCCATGAATTAAAAGCATTTTGCATTTCATTGTAATATTCGTTCTTTACATCACTTGAAAACAGGTGGTCAAAATAGATCTATCAGACGGAGTTTCCTCACTCCGTCTGATAATAATATAAAAATATTACTTAATTAAAATCAATCTTCTACTTTCAGAAAATTCACCTGATCTGATATTAATAAAATATACTCCATTGTTAAGATCTTTAAGATCGAGAGTAATTGTATTGTTTCCTTCATCAGCATGAATGTTCTCTGATCTCCAGGTAACCCTACCCTGAAGGTCGTAGACCTCGAAGTTCACATTTGAGCTCTCTAATAATTCAAAAGAACATCTGATCTGTCCGGGTGAAGGATTTGGAGTCAAGTTGAAAAGATTTCCCGGTGCAACACTTATTATATTTTCTTCAACGAAGAGAGGAGTACTGTCGTATAATTCCTCCATCCTTACAGCAGCATTGATCAAACTGTCAAGACCATTTCCGACTGCTATTCCATAAGCAATTGCAATAGTGTCTCCTGCATTAAGTGTAAATGGTCCTGTACTTGACATCACTTTGTAATCATTCTGAACAGTAGGTGGGGTTGAAGGTATTGTCAAGTCGCTCAATGCCGCATAATAAGCAGCATCTGTTTCAGGATCGTTTGAATTGGTATAGTAATGAATACCTATTCCCGTAGTATTGCCGAGAAATTTTCCTCCAATATAGAGATCTGATGATCCATTGTCATACATATAACCCATGTCAAGTGAGTCAATCCAGCCTACCATATCATCTGAATATGCTGAGGTTGGAATGTCAAAATCCCAGTAATAGCCGAGATAGACATTATTGTAATCAGTTTTTGATTTGTTTGTAATGTATTCGACAAAAATAATGAAATTTCCATTTTCAGCCTGTGACCATGTATAGCCCTTTCTGTAAATTTCAATTCCTGTGGAGTGATAGTTATCACTCATGTAGTAGTTACTTCTGTAAAGGGAAGCATTAACCCAATCCCACGAACTGTGGGTAAGTGTCCATTCGGACGGAGTTCCTCAACAAACTTGAGTGGCGATAACAACGGAAGAACCGTTATTGTAGCCTACTGAAGGACTTCCTCTGTATAGATTTTGAATTCCTGAACCACCTGGAAATTCCATTGAAGTACCAGAAGCTGCTCCAATATCACCATCCGGATAGAAACCGGTCCACAAATTATTGTTGTTGTGTGGATTTCTTAAAACCGAATTATTATCTACTGTACTGATAGTGGGACATAAGGAATTACCAATGAGCAGAAATCCTATAAGTACGGATATTGCAATCATTCTACCTCCTAAGTAATTTTTTTATTTATTAAATGAAAACATTAGTGATGTCAAGACATTTTAAGTTATTCATTAAAGCCTAAAATATTTATTTTTAAAAAACATTTATAGGTTTATTTATAATAACGTATTTTTATTCCATTGGCATTGGAATCAATGTAATTATAACTTCACCATATTTTCCATAACCTGATATTATGTAATTTGAGCTTTCGGAAGGACAGTAGTAGTGTATATAACCGGCAAGAGCAGCATCAATTTCTTCGGGTGGTGTCTGGGAAAAAAACACTATATTACTATCTCCATTATATGGGTTTTTATATCCTGCTGGTAATTCAATTTCTTCAAAATATAATGGATAACGTATGCTATCATTGACAAACATATATTCTTCTGCTGCCAGTTGAATCAAATGAGCATTTTCATATACTCTTGCTTTTATTTCTCTTTGGAGCATTATTGGAATTATATCAATTTTCCAAATATCTTCTTCTGAGGTCATATGTATAACATCTTCAACATCGAGGTAGTTGATATATGTTACAAATGCATTTGATCCTGTTGTATCCTCAGATATTATCTCCTTCATTTTGCACAGATATTTGAGTTCTTTTGTCAAACTGAGATAACGGGCTGTTTTTTCAATACTGTTCATTTCTAATAATTCTTCCAGATTAAATCCCGGTTGATTCTCAAAATATGCTTTCATATTACTGTCAGCCTGGAGCTCACCAATAAATACATCGGTGACAAAAACTATTGTGTCAATGGAATGAGCTGACAGATAGCTGACTGCTGATCTGTAATCATTTGTTTTTAGATAGTGTGTAAATTCATGTAAAACGATTGTCGGAGTAGTTGAATCTTCTTCTTCATATCCTGTGTTGTCTGTGCTGCAGGAAATAAAAGAAATCATAAAAATAGAGATCAATGTTACTAAAAATAAATTTTTCATCATACCTCCAAACTTTTTGTATAAATTAAACTAACTTGGGTTCAATATTCTAATGCAACACTCATATGATAGAATGAAGAACAGGAGG
>CBDUTX010000079.1:0-8610 GCA_965370235.1 uncultured Desulfuromonadaceae bacterium
AGACTTTTCCAGACAGATAATATTATAAGGCATAAAAGAGCAAGAGAAGGTCCTTTGAGAATATATGGAAGTTCAGCTCCTGTCATCAGCTCGAAAATCCCCCTCCATTCCTGAAGCCAGTTTGGACCTCTTATACCAAAAATGCTTAATATCCCATTCAGTAGTCCGCCGGTAGGATGATAAACCCATTTCCAGACGACAGAAACAGCAACAATAGATGTCACCACAGGCAAGTAGAAAAGAGTTCTGAATAATGTTTTACATTTGGATATTGAATTCAAAAGTATTGCAAAGAGCATTGAAAAGATAATCGATAGAGGAACTGCTCCAAGTGCATAAAAAAAAGTATTCATTCCTGATTGCCAGAAAGTTTGATCAGTGAGAACACTTCTGTAATTTGATATTCCTACAAAAGAGCTTGGTCCTGCCATATCCCATTTAAAGAAACTGACCACAAAGGATAAAATTATAGGAAGGATCTTAAATATTACGAGAAGCAACAGAGCAGGTAAGATATAAAACCAGGGAGTAAGTTTTTTCAAAGAAATTGATCTCAAAAGTCCTCTCCAATTGAGAACCACAACCTGCTTCTATTTGAAAGATTTCTGAGATCTGTTGGAAGAGCTACATCAAATTTTATTACTGCAGTCCAGAAGAACATTCTAAGTCCAAAACCAATATCCATTTTCAAATCCTCAAGACCCCATCCCTCACCTTCTCTTTCTGAGAAAGGCTGCCATTGATTTGGATGTGATGTTGCTGCACCTATATCGGTGAACAAACAACCTCGAAGTCCATGCAGGTAAAGGGGAATAGGGAATATTACTTCAAGATTGTCGATAAATGGAAATCTCAATTCAAGATTGATCATTCCTATGTTCAATCCTTTAAGCTCATTCCAGTCATATCCTCTTATACTGCTATAGCCACCGATGTGAAGTTCCGGAGAATCTGTTCCTCTTGTGCCTGCATAGTAAACTCGAGCAGCAAAATTACTCCTCGGTGTTATTCTCCAGTATTTTCTTATATCAATGCTACCATAGTAGTATCGGGTATTTTTGTAAAATCTATGCGATAATCCTCCTCCGAATCTCAGTCTTGTACCGATGAAAGGTGATGTCCAGCCCCAAACTGAGTTATCGTATACATAGTAAACAGATGGAGAGATAAAAAGCTCGGAAGTGTCCCTGACAAAATTTATTTTATTGTAATATTCGTCATAATAATGATATTCCTTTTGCTGCTCGTAAAAATCCAGATTAAAATCACATCTCTGAAATCTATTGAAAGGATAGAGCAGCAGAATTCCTGCACCGAGGTATTTACTGCCGACGATGGTATCCTCTGTATGCCAGTATGCATATTTTTCCTGATATAAACCAAAACCAATATCAATTCTTTTTGCAAGATAAAAGTAGAGCAGATTGAAGTTTGATTTAAGAATATCCTGATTGAGGTCTGTCTGCAGTACAATACGGTGATTTCCCATAATATCACTGAATGACATTGTTAGAAGACCAGCCATTCCGTATAAATTTGAATATGCAATAGAAGCTTGACCCCAGTCCGCAGAAAGTTGAAGTCCTGGTTTATTCCAGTACAAACTGTCATCAGGTTGTTTTATATTTGTGTGTATTATGTCAAAATTATTTTGAAAGTTTTCAATTTCGGTTTGTTCCAATGAAGTAAGAGGATCTTCAATTGAAAAAATATCCCATCTTCCCATATCATACGCATTTAGAACCATTCTTCTGTAATTTCTGTCAATTGAGAAGCTGACAATTTCTCCCGTTACATTTGTCATCTGAAAAATTTTATTTGTTGTGAGATCCAATCTGTAGATATTTTTACCTGTGTTGTATGATGCTATAAATAGAACGTTATCATCGTTTTCTCCGGTGAATTGAGGGTTAGAACAGTACTGACTTCTCGGAGTAAGTCTTCTCATCTCTCCTGTTTCCAGATCCATATAAAACACCGCATAAGAACCATATTCCCATAAAGAATCATTTTCTAAAGTTCTGTCACTTACCCAGATCAGTTTTTTCCCATCCTTTGAAACATATGGATCTCTGTCGTCGAACAAGTCATTGGTTATTTTAACAAGATATGAACCTTCAGTGTCGGTTTCATAGATGTCAGTTTTACCATCGAGTGTTCCGATGAAGTAAATATTTCCGTTAACCGCCCAGTAAGGAGAAAGTACTATATCGAGATCAAAATCAAGTTTTTTTAAGACCTTGCCTGTTGAAGTCTCTACTATCCAGAGTAGATCCTTACCGTTACTAAGGGATGATAGAATAATCCTCGTGCCATCGGGAGACCATGAAATTGAACTTTTTAAAAGATGAAGACTTTCAAATTGAGGTGACCTCTGACCTCCAAGTACTTTTTTCTGAATCTCACCTGTCAATGCTGACATTATATAGATATCAGAATAGATTTCAGCATCGGTTATAAATGCAACATTCAATCCGTTTGGAGAGATAGATGGGGAGATATTAAGATAGTTGTGCTCTCTGCGAGCATCGGTCAACCGCAGTGAATAATCTTCAATATCTTCAAATTCATTATACACAGGCCAGTATTGTGAGTTCAGGAATTTTACCCATTCCTCATTGAATGAGACAAGGTTTATATCGATACTTCTGAGAAGAGCCTGGTTGAGAGAACCGGTTATTTTAATATTATGAAAAATCTCTCCGATTTTTTTTCTGCCATATCTTTCGGATATAAAATGCATTACCGACTGACCTTCTTTGTAGACAATGTACCCGCCGTAACTCGATAAAACTGTCAGGGGGATCAATTTGTCGGAGAGAATGAGATCACGAATGTACATATCTGCATCCATATCCCAGCCCCTTGATTCAAATTCACTCATACCTTCCATCCACCATAAGGGTATGTCTATGAGGTAACCTTTCGATAAAATACTTGAAGATCCGTATAATATGTCAAATTGAAAAGCATGTGTAAGTTCATGATGAACAACATGTCTTAGATCCTCATATGATCCGTTAAAAGGGCAGACAACCCTTCCTTTTAACATCTCTGTAAAACCTCCCACTGCTTCTGAGAGTAATTCAAGAGTGATATTTGTCTCAGAAAAATCATTGGGGCTTTTATAGAGAAGAATTGGTATTGGCTGGGAAAAATCATGACCGAGATCATTTGAAAGAATCACATATGCGCTTTCAGCGACAACGGAAGTAAAATAAGCTATTTCCTCCATCCCCTGATAGTAGTATATATCATAGTGTTCTGTGTGAGTGACTTTCCAGGTGAATTGTCTGTGCTGTATCTTATTCTGACCGAAGTACTGAGCCTGGGATAAGGAAAATACCGTTATTAGCAAAAAAAATATCAGCAAAAATTTTCTATTCATCTTTAACTGCCATTCTTAATATTTGTGCAGACAGGTATTCAAAATCAGCCATCAGATCCTGTTGACCTGCAAGCCCTTTCCAGATATCAAATCTTGAATACATTGCAAGGAATGTACTGAGATCTAAAGGTTTGATCAGGGCAAAGTTATCCTTTCCCATAGCTATAAGATATCTGATCTCCCCGAGTGAAAGAGACGAGAGATCTTTCATAATCACAGGAGATATAGCGGCAAGCGCTTCTTCCTGTGCCTGCTGATGAAAAAAACTTACAAGAGGTAAGCCATCCTTGTCTGCAATTGTCATACCTTCTACAAGATGGTGAGAATTGACAAAAACGGTCAGCATATCGATTATTTTTTCTGCATTGGAAGAAATAGCATATTCAATCATTTTTATCTCCTTTTTTTATCATATAACATCATGTATTCACAAAGTCACCAAAGACAATTTTTCAAAAGGTGAATAAATACAGCTTTAATACAACATTTCTAAATTTAACCAATTTAATATTACATTTTGCATTTTGCACTGTACCATTATGTTTAACATGTTATTCAAACATAAGCAATATTAGAAGAAATAAACAAAAATATCCATTATAATAGCAATTGCCCAGTGGATTATCGCACAGGGGAGGATTGATCTTGAATAGTATGCCAACAAGCCTACAAGAACACCTCCGACTAATGAACTATATGTTTCAATCTCCGGTTTTCCTAGATGTGCAAATGAGAAAATCACAGCCTGAAAAAATATTGCTCTGTAAACTCCCATTTTCTCGGCTAATTTAAAAAGAATAAAACCTCTGAAAAAGAATTCCCAGATCAAAAGATAGTAAAACCATGAGAGATCTATCAACCAGAAATCCGTATCAGATCTTATCATTCCTTTAAAAAGAGGATAAGTCGATCTGAATTCAGGATTTCTTGATAAAAACCAGAGAATTGGAGTAATTATCAAAAGAAAAGCAATCGTAATAGGTATCCATAGTTTCCATTTACCAAATCCCAGTCCGATTTTTTTCAGGGAGAAATTAAGTTTTTTCTGTGAAAAAAATATCAATATAAAAACCGGTAAAACAAGAAGTAAAAATATTTCCCATCTGTAAAGAGGTCCGGTTAAAGTTGAATATTGAGGAAAAATTCTATTTCTAAACAGTGGAAATACTTCACCTGCAAGAAGAGGTGCAACAGATAGAGTGAATATTAGACTCCAGAGGAGATAATTACTTTTTGTCTTTTTTGAAGGGAAGATGGAAATTGAGATTGGAAGGAGAAGGAAGAGGAAAGTTGAAAATGTATAATTTAAAATCAATGAGCTCCAGTAAGGTGAAGAACGGTACATTAAAAATAATATGATAAAAGCAGAAGACCAGAGCACAACTGCTTCGCCCGAAAGGAATATTCCTTTAATTATTTTTTTCAATTCCTTGAACATATAATTGAAAAAGTATAAAGTTACAAGTTGCAGGTTACAAGTTGAAAATAATATTAATATTGACCACAGAGGCCAGCCACCTCCCTACCTAACTGAACGCTGAACACCCATCAACGATTTAAGATTTTAGAAGTTGCAACCACAGAGAGCATGGAGGAAAATGTAGAATTATATATAATAAGATGATATACAAAAATAATAAGAAATAAAAAAATAACAAAATATGTAGGGACAGGTCGTGACCTGTCCCTATTAAAAATAAAATGAAAAAAATATTGTATAAACAGGAGTTTATTGATGACTATTAGAGAATTTCAAAAAAACATTGATAATATTTTTGGCATAAGAGATAAAAGGAGAGGAATTTCAAAAAGTTTCAACCACCTCGTTGAAGAAATCGGTGAATTATCACAGGCTATGAGGAAAAGTGATAAAGATAAAATTGAGAAAGAATTCTCAGATGTTTTTGCATGGATGATGACATGTGCAAATCTTGCTGAAATTGATATTGAGAAAGCAGTTGAGAGATTTTGGGGAACCTGCCCGAGATGCCTTGGTGTAAAATGTTCATGTGATGAGGGAAACGGGGTTTTTGATTAAGGAAAAAGAATGAATAAGGAATTGCCTTTTAAAATAGCTGAAGATATCAGGAGCAATGGAGGTAGAGCATTTGAAGTAGGGGGATGTATAAGGGATGAATTTTTAAAGATCAGACGAGAGAATGATGATATCGATATTGAAGTATATGGTATATATCCTGACAAACTACAGTCAATTCTATCAAAATATGGGAATGTAGATCTTACCGGAAAGTCTTTTGCTGTGTACAGGATTTCCAGTCTTGAGATTTCATTGCCGAGAGAAGACAGAAAAATTTCAGTTGGGCACAAGGGTTTTCAGGTAAAAGTAACTCCTGATCTCCCTTATAGAGCAGCCTGCCTGAGAAGAGATTTCACAGTTAATGCGATAATGAGAGATATTATAACAGGAGAGATAATAGATCCTTTAAATGGTATCAGGGACTTGAAGATGGAAGTTCTCAGGGCATGTGACCTGAAGTATTTTGCAGATGATCCGTTAAGAGCATACAGAGCTATGAGATTTTCTGCATATCTCGGTTTTGGTATTGAACTTAACACACTTAAATTCTGCCGAAAAATGAATATCAGAAGTCTTCCCCCTGAGAGGATTTTTGGTGAGTACAGGAGAATGTTGATAGAGTGCAGATATCCCGGAAGAGGTTTACTTTCAGCTCATGCCTGTGGTCTTCTCGATGAAGAAAATGAGATTTTGCAAATGGTTACATGTGATCAGGAATTACTATGGCATCCTGAGGGAAGTGTATTTCTTCATACGGTTATTTCTCTTCAGACAGCTTATCACTTCAGGGATAAAATCGAGGATAAAGAAGATAAACTTATTTTTATGCTCTCAGTTCTATTGCATGATATCGGTAAACCTCAGACAACAAAAATTGAAACGGAGGGAAAAAAGAAAAACAGGATTATATCCCCCGGACATCAATCCATGGGAGTTAAAATTGCCAGAGATGTTATGAGGAGATGGAAAGTTCCAAAGAAAATTATAAACAGGGTTCTTTCACTTATAGGTGCTCATCACAGGATATTTGATCTCTGGAGTGCAAGGAATGTAGTAACAGCAGGTGCAATAAGGAGACTGATGAGAGATACGGAACTTTATCTTTTAAAACCTCTTTTTCTTTCGGATAAATACGGTAGAGGTCAGAGGATCGGGAAGTCGGAGGAGATCATCTGGCTCGAAGAGACGATTAAGAAAATGAAGATAGATATCAATCAATTAAAACCTCTTGTCATGGGGAGAGATTTGATAAAAATTGGAGTAAAACCTTCTCCTCGAATGGGAAAATTACTAAAAAGAATATATGAAGCTCAGCTTGATGGTCTGTTCAAAGAAAAGAAAGAAGGTCTTCAGTTGATCTCCGACTGGATTGAGTCTGAAAAAGGCGATGAAACTTGATCTGTGTAATACTTTTTATATTATCTAAAATATTCATTCCGATGTCAGGTGATCAAACAGAACATCTAAGAGCTTATGGAGTTGCCTATGCTTCACTTGAGGTGGGTCTTGAAGTTGAATGGCTGCTCAATTTCCAGGGGGGTAGTTTTCTGCTTGAGGATAATGAAAATCTTGTTAATTTATGCCAAAAACGAGGTGTCTCCTTCAGAATTATTTCCCTTGAGGAAGAAGCTCATATAAAAGCACAGATATCCCGGTCAAATTCGGATGTGATTCTTCTTGAAAAAGCTCCTAAGATAGCAGTATATCAAACTCCTACTGCACAGCCGTGGGATGATGCGGTTGTTCTTGTTCTGACCTATGCAGAAATTCCATTTGACAGAATATGGGATGAAGAGGTGTTAGAAGGAGAGCTTTCGAAGTATGACTGGATACACCTCCATCATGAGGATTTTACGGGGCAATACGGAAAATTCTGGGCTTCATACAAACATTCTGACTGGTATATCCGGCAGGTACATCTGAACACCGAACTTGCCTTGAAACTCGGATATTCTTCTGTATGGCAGTTAAAGCAAGCAGTTGCGCAGATGTTCAGGGAATATGTGAGAGTTGGCGGATACCTTTTTGCAATGTGTTCCGCCACGGACACATGGGAAATATCTATGGCTGCATACGGACTTGATATTGTTGATTACCCGTTTGACGGCACTCCTCCTCAGACAACAGAGGTAGATACAACCCGTTCATTAGCTTTCACAAATTTCCGGATTATTACTGATCCGAATATATATGAGCACTCAAGTATAGATGTGTCTCAGGAAGCTCATGCAAGAGGGGAAAATGTTTTTTTTACACTTTATCAATTTTCAGCCAAACAGGATCCGGTACCGACAATGCTCACACAGGATCATACGGGACATATAAAAGAATTTCTCGGACAGTGTACGGGTTTTCATGAGGACTGCATCAGAGGGAATGTGATAATATTAGGAAAGGTAGAGGGCACCGACGAGGTGAAGTACTTACATGGAAATTTTGGAAACGGAAGTTTCACATATCTTGGCGGACATGATCCTGAGGATTATACTCATTATGTCGGTGACCCTCCAACGGATCTTAATTTTTATCCGAATTCACCGGGTTACAGGCTGATACTTAATAATGTTCTATTTCCTGCTGCTAGGAAGAAGGAATTGAAGACTTGAAGATAATGCCCGGCTCCACCAAATATTTAACCACAGAGAGCACAGAGAAAAGACAGAGATCACAGAGCCCAGCACAACCCATCCAATAAAAGAGTATTAGCCACGGAAGAACACGGAAAAGAGCACATAAAATATAAGAAATGATAAAATCTTTATCTTCGCAAAAAAATATATCAGTTTATGGTATGGGTATGGGTATCAATTCACCGGTAATTTTTTCTCAAGATAGTTTAAATTTTAGATTGAGTTATGGCGCAAAGCAAGTTGAGCTTCCGTTTTCTTTAAAACTTCGTGATTTTCAATTGGAACGTTATCCGGGTTCAATGAGCCCTAAATCTTATGCTAGTGAGATTACTGTTATTGATAAAGAAAAATCTTTTGATTTTGATTATGATACTAAAAATGATTTAAAGGTTAAGGTGATTTCTTATCACAATGATTTAATTAATGCCCGTATTGATAAACTGCATTCTTTTATTGTCCTTAGCAGTAATGAATTAAATGTTACCGACATCTCTAATACCAATAAAAAAGCAAAGGCTTCCAGTTCAAAAAAGTCAAAAGGTAATATGACAAAG
>CBDUTX010000080.1:0-8448 GCA_965370235.1 uncultured Desulfuromonadaceae bacterium
CTTGCAAGAAAGGGAATTTCTTTTAAATTAAGTCCAAGAACAGTAGAAATCAGTCAGCTTGCAGTATTATCCTGGGAATGGCCAAAAGTTGAAATTCTTGCAAAAGTCAGTTCTGGAACTTATATAAGATCACTTGTCAGAGATATCGGAAATAAATCAGGTTATGGAGCATATGCTTCTGACATAAGAAGATTAACAATCGGAAATATTTCTGTTGAACAAGCGGAAAAAATTGATAATATACATGAAGTTCCCTATCCTGAAATTCATTCTCTCGATGATCTTTTACCGGATTACAGAACATTGTATTTAGATGAAAATGATATTAAAGGTTTTAAAGAAGGTCAGTATATCACCTGTAATGAAAATGATGAATTTATACTTGTTAGAGACACGAAGGGTAATATCATAGGGATTGCAGAGAAAATTGAAGAAGGCAGATTTAAACCTGAAGTAGTTATCAAGTGAGTCTAAGATGAATTTTGTAGCTACAATTGGAAGTTTTGATGGTCTTCACATCGGACACCAGAAACTGATAGACAGAGTTCTTGAAGTCAGTAAAAAGAAAAAGGCGAAATCGATGATAGTAACTTTCAAACCTCATCCAAGAGCAGTAATTTCCGGTTATGCACCTCCTCTTCTGATAACTGATTCAAGAAAAGAAAAGATTTTACTAAAACAAGGATTCTCCAGCATTGAAACCCTCAATTTTTCAAGAAAAATAGCATCTATGCCTCCATATGAATTTTTAGATGAAATTATAAGCAGGAAATTGTTTATAAGAGAACTTATTCTTGGGTTCAATCATCATCTCGGAGTAAACAAATCAGGAAATATTAACACAATTACTGAAGTGGCAGGACACTTGGGTGTTGAAGTTGAAGTAATTCCACCTGTTACCTTTGAAGGTGAAATAGTTTCAAGTACATATATTCGAAATTTGTTGACAAATGGAGAAGTACAAAAAGCAATGGAATTATTGAATAGACCGTATAGATTAGAAGGGAAAATCATCAAAGGAGCTGGAAGAGGAAAAAAACTGGGTTTTCCAACAATTAATATCATGCCTACTCATAATATGACAAAAGTATCAGATGGAGTATATGCTGTTGCAGTGTTTTTAAATGAAATTAAATTACCTGCTCTCGCTTTTGTAGGTAATCCTCCGACTTTTGAAGATGGATACAGAATAGAACTCCACATTCCCGATTGGGAATCTACAATTTTACCAGAGAAAATTGAATTCGATTTTTTTTTCTGGTTGAGGAAAGCAATTAAATTTGATAATATTTCAGAACTAAAAAAAAATATTAGTGAAGACACTAATAAATTAAAACTGATAAAAAGTAAAATAATTAAAAATTAGGAGGATTATATGGCTCTTACTGTTGAGAAAAAAAATGAAATTATCAGTAAATATTCTACACATGATAAAGATACAGGTTCACCTGAAGTTCAGATTGCTATTTTGACAATTCAGATAAAAGATCTGACAGAACATTTGAAAGTTCATCGTAAAGATCATCACTCCAGAACAGGTTTATTAAAAATGGTTAACAGGAGAAGAAGTTTATTGGATTATCTCATGAAAAAGAACTTTGAAAGGTATTCAAAGATAGTTAAAAGTTTAGGACTTAGAAGATAAATTTAACAATTGGAGAAGTAATGTCACGAATTGAATTTGATTTTTATTCCAGGAAGATGATATTTGAAACTGGTATTTATGCAAAACAAGCTGAAGGCAGTGCATGGGTACAATATGGAGATTCTGTTGTTCTCGTTACAGCATGTTTTTCCGAAAAAGAACATGATCTTGATTTTTTTCCTCTAACATGTGATTACAGAGAGAGAAGTTATGCCTCAGGAAAAATTCCCGGTGGATTTTTTAAACGAGAAGGAAGACCGAGAGACAAGGAAATACTTACAAGCCGATTGATAGACAGACCAATACGACCGTTGTTCCCTGAGAATTACAGATGTGAAACTCAGATAATAGCAACCGTACTTTCGGCAGATAAAGAAATTGATCCGGATATACTGGCAATTAATGGTGCAAGTCTTGCATTATCTCTAAGTAGAATTCCATTTTTAGGTCCAATTGCTGCTGTTAAGATATGCAGAGTGGATGGAGAATTCATTATTAATCCCACATTTTCAGAGGTTGAGAAAGGAGATATTTCCTTAGTTGTAGCTGGAAATAAGGATAAAATAACTACTTTAGAAGGAGTTGCTCTGGAGATTAGTGAAGATGATGCTCTTCAGGCTATTAAAGTAGCTCAGAAAGCTATTATTGAATTAATTGATAAGCAAAATGAATTGGTTGCAATGGAAGGCAAAGATAAAATTGAACTTCCTCCTTTAAAAACAATGTCACCCGGTTTAGATGAAGAAATTTTTAAAAAATATTATTCTGTAATTAAAAATACTTCCGATGAAAATAAATCAAAGCAGGAAAGGTCTGAAGCTGTAAATAAATTACTTGATGATATATATAATGATTACGAAGAAAGTTATCCTGATGATGAAAAATTAATCAAAGCATATATCAGGAAATTATGGAAAAAAGCCTGGCATGAAAAACTTCAAAAAGATAATATGAGACCGGATAACAGATTACCTGATCAAATCAGAGATATAGATGTAAAAATATCAGTTCTTCCGAGAGTTCACGGATCTTCTGTTTTTACCAGAGGACAGACTCAATGTCTTTCAGTGCTTACATTAGGAACACCTTCCGATGAACAGAAAATGGAAGAGATTGAAGGAGATCTGTCAAAAAGTTTTATGCATCATTACAATTTTCCTCCTTATTCAGTTAATGAAGTTTCATTTTTAAGAGGTCCGGGCAGAAGAGAGATAGGTCATGGCATCCTGGCAGAAAAGGCTCTTGCAAACATTGTTCCTCCGGAAGATGTTTTCCCTTACACAATCAGAATCGTATCAGACATCCTTGAATCGAACGGATCCTCATCAATGGCGAGTGTATGTGCAGGATCTCTTGCTTTAATGGATGGAGGAGTACCAATAAAGGAACATATTGCGGGAATAGCCCTGGGTCTGATATCTGCAGAAAATGAAGGAGAAAGAGATATAATTCTCACAGATATTGCAGGAGAAGAAGATTATGAAGGAGATATGGATCTAAAAATTGCAGGGACATGTAAAGGAGTTAATTCTCTTCAAATGGATACAAAAATTGAAGGGATATCTTTTGAACTTCTACAGATTGCTTTTAATAAGTCCAGAGAAGCGAGGATTGAAATTTTAAAGAAAATGAATGAGATTATTGATAAACCAAGATCTAATCTCGCTGCAACTGCACCAAAACTGCACTTTATCCAGATAAATAAGGAAAAGATCGGTTTACTTATAGGTCCCAGCGGTAAAACAGTACGAGGTATTCAGGAACAGACAGGAGCTAAAATTTCTATTGATGATGATGGTAAGGTTTTTGTAGCCGCTGAATCTGAGATCGAAGCAAATAATGCAATTAAAAAAATTGAAAGTATTGTCAGAGAAGCAGTTGTAGGAGAAACATATAATGGAACCGTTTCAAGAATAACTAATTTTGGAGCTTTTATAGAGATATTTCCGGGGAAAGATGGTTTGCTTCATATATCAGAAATTGATTGGAAAAGAACGAGTAAAGTTGAAGATGTTTTAAAAGTTGGTGATTCTATTGAAGTCAAGTGTATTGAAATTGATAAAATGGGAAGAATAAATTTATCAAGAAAGGTACTGCTTCCCAGACCGGAAAAGAAATCTGAATAGATGCCCGTGATTCCGAAGATATCCAGGAAAATACTTGACAATGGCATTAGAATTGTATCAGAGAATATTTCCTATTTAAACTCGTGCTCAATAGTTGCAGTAATTAATACAGGTGCCAGAGATGAAAGTAAAAGTGATTCGGGATATTCACATTTCATTGAGCATATGTTGTTCAAAGGAACAAAAAAAAGAAGTTCTCTTGAAATAGCAAATACTCTGGAAAATAGGGGGGGGTATTTAAATGCAATGACAGGTTATGAAAATACCTGGATTGAAGCTAAATGCCTTAGTGAAGATCTTCCTGTAGCATTGGAATTAATTGGAGATATGCTTTCAGGATCCTTGTTTACTGAAGAAGCTATTGAAAATGAAAAAAAAGTTATCTATCAGGAAATTAAATCTGTTCAGGATACTCCGGAGGAGCTTGTTTTTGATTATTTCTTTTCAAATTTTTTTGGCTCTCATCCAATGGGAGCATCGATATACGGATCTTTGTTATCTTTAAGAAATGTGACAAGAAGTAAACTTCTTAATTTTTCCAGGAAACATTATATCTATGATAATATGATAATCGGGGTAGCAGGGAATATTAAATCAGATATAAGTAAACTTGTCGAAGAGAATTTTTTGCTGAGAAAAGGCAGGATTAAAAAAAGAATTCCTATTAACAAAACTAATAAAGGGGAAAAAAATCATAGACGTAACAGGATCAAACAGATTCAACTTGTTGTCGGAGGGAAATCTTTTCCAACGACTTCAGATAAAAGATACCATATGCAGGTGATAATGAATATAATTGGTGGGGGTTTGAGCAGTAGATTATTTCAATTGTTAAGAGAAAAAAAACCTTTGGTTTACAATGTATTTTCATTCCATCATGCTTATTCCGATGTCGGTTTAGCCGGTATATATCTTTCAACTTCACTTGATAAAATAAATTCTACGAAGAAAGAATTGAGAGATGAATTTAAAAAAATTACAGATGGAGATATCACAAAAACTGAAGTTGAAAACACCAAAGAACAGCTTCGCAGTAGATTGATATTGGGTCTTGAGACAACAAAAGCCAGAGTGTCGAAATTGGTTAATGATGAAATATATCAAAGAAGAAGCATTTCAATTGAAGAAATAAGCGAAAATATCTCATCTATTACAAGTAATGAGATCAATGACATTGCCAATAAATTTTTTTCAGACAAAAATATGTTATGGTGTTCTCTTTTACCAAAGGGAGGTTAGAATGTCAGGATTAAATCTTTCTGAAAGAGCAGTTAAAATACCTGCTTCTCCAATTAGAAAACTTGCTTCTTATGCCGATGAAGCAAAATCAAAAGGTATTGAAGTATTTCATCTGAATATTGGTCAACCGGATATTCATACACCTGATATTATATTTAATGCAATGCGTAATTTCGGTGACAATGTACTGAGTTATGGTCCATCACAGGGTTTGAAAGATCTTAGAGAGGAAATGTCAAAATATTATAAAAGATTTAATATTGATTTTGACCCTTCAGAGATAAGCGTTACTCAGGGAGGAAGTGAGGCAATTATATTTGCCATGGAAGCTGTTTGTAATCATGGAGATCAAATTATAGTTTTTGAACCATTTTATACAAATTATCTTGGTTTTTCAATTATGGCAGGCATTGAACTTGTTCCTGTTCAGACTTCTGTTAAGAACGGTTTCAGACTTCCGGAGATGTCTTTGATTCAATCTAAAATAACTGAAAGGACAAAGGCTATATTGATATGTTCTCCAAACAATCCAACAGGTACTGTATATTCAAAAGTTGAATTGGAAAGCGTAATGCATATTGCTGAAAAGAATGATCTCTATATTCTCTCTGATGAAGTATATAGAGAATTTGTCTTTGACGGAAAAAAACATACAAGCATTATGGATATTAAAAATGCAGAAAAAAGAGCTGTTGTGCTTGATAGTATTTCAAAAAGATTTTCAATGTGCGGTGCGAGGATTGGTTTTCTTTCAACAAAAATTTCGAAATTGAATGACGTTTTTTTAAAATTTTCTCAGGCACGTTTATGTCCTGCTACAGTTGAACAAGTTGGAGTTATTGCAGCTTTGAAACATTATGATGAATTCATGAATGATATGATAGATGAATACGAAGATAGAAGGGATATTGTCTACAGAGAAATAAATGAAATTGATGGAGTTTTTACATTGAAACCTGAAGGAGCTTTTTATTGTGTCGTTGAACTTCCTATTGATGACGCAGAAGATTTTGCAAAATATTTGCTGACTGATTTTTCTTATCAGGGACAGACTACCATGGTATCTCCGGCAAATGGATTTTATGCTACTGCAGGAAAAGGTAAAAATGAGATTAGGATTGCCTATGTTCTTGGCAAAGAGAATTTAATAAAATCAATCAGAATTTTAAAGAGAGGACTGGACTCATACAAGAAGTAGATATCAAGATTAAACTTCTGAATTCAGAAGCATCAAATCCGGTATACAAGACTTTTTTTTCTGCAGGTGCAGATTTAAAAAGTTGTATAGAAACTGAAATAAAACCTTCATGTTGGAAAGCTGTTAATACTGGTATTGTTATTGAAATTCCTTCAGGATATCAATTTGAAATCAGACCTAGATCCGGTTTGGCTCTTAACAGTGGAATTCTTATCATGAATTCCCCTGGTACTATCGATTCAGATTATAGAGGAGAGATAAAAGTAATAATATTCAACGCTTCGGATAAAATTTTTTTTATAAAAAAAGGTGATCGAATTGCCCAGCTTATCTTAATGCCTGTTATCAAAGCTAATTTTATCAATTCAGACAATCTATCCGATACATCAAGAGGAGATGGAGGTTTTGGTCACACAGGAATATCCTGAGAAGATTCTAATTAGTATCTGGTCAGGATTGGGTGATATATTGTTTATTACTCCATCCTTAAGAATATTGAGAAAAAAATTCCCTAAAGCAAAAATTACTGTTTTCAGTTTATGGGGTGGACCGGGAAAAAGCCTTTTGGAATTGAATCCATATATTGATAAATTGATATTTTCTAACCCTGGAAATTTTTTAAACCTTGCCAGATTATTTTCAAAAGAAAGATATGATATCGGAATTGAAATGTCATTTCCAATATTCTGGTTTTTTAAATTAGCTAAAGTAAAAAAAAAAATTAGTTTTGCAAAAAGACCTTTATGGTGGATATTCCCCTATGGAAACAGAACAGATGCACTTCTTCATGCCAGCGAACAATATCTTCTTGCTGTTGACAAAGTAGATAATAAAGTAATAAGAGATGACCAGGGATATGATCTCTTTCTTTCAGAAGAGGACAGGATATTTGCACAGAATTTAATCGGAAATCTCAAAGGAAAATTAAAGATTGTTTTACATCCTGGCGCCAGGTGTAATAAAAATAAAAGGTGGGATTTGGAGAAAATTATTGAGTTGTTAAAAAAACTTATTGATAAATTTGATGCTAAAATAATCATAATTGGTGGAAACGAAGATAATGACAATGCTAAAAGAATTAAAAATGAATTGGGAAAAAATAATATTGATCTGACAGGAAAAACAACTTTAAGACAAACTGCTGCAGTAATGGAATTATCTGATATATTCATCGGACATGATTCGGGTCCCACACATATTGCATCAGCTTTTATTCCAGTTGTAGTAATATTTGCTTCATCAAATCCAGTTAATTTCAGACCACTTTCAAAAAAAGCAATTATAGTGAGACCTCGGTTAAAATGTTCTCCATGTTTTCATTTCCCGGGATATATGAATTTATTTTGGGGTTTGAGGTTGAGATGGATAAATAGCTGTAAAGCCATGGATACGATAAGTGTTGAGGATGTATATAAAGCTGTCCTCGAAGGTTTGAGGAAGTGGAAAGATTATTAAATTATTCTTCAAAAGTCATCTGCAGTATTGATCCATGGATATTGGAGAGAATTGCTGTTATTTTAGGTTTTCTATTTTATCTACAGTCAAAGACAAAAAGGAAAATAGTCTATGACAATATTTTAACAGTTGCCGGAGTAAAAAATCATCAAACTGCTATTAGAACATTTATCAATATAATTATGAATTTTTTTGAATTTTTAAGAGTGTGGAGATATGGAATTGAAGATACAATAAAAAGAACAACTTTTGTCGGAAAGAAAATTTTACATTTATCCAAGCATCATAATGGTCTGATACTCGTCACAGCACACATAGGTTTATGGGATATTGCTGCAAGATTTATTGCTCATCTCAACTACAAAATTGGTGCAGTTGCTGAATTTAAAGGTGTCAGTAAAAAACATTATGATTTTATGCTGATGATAAGAGGTTATCCTGAAGTGAAGATATTCCCTCTTGAATCTGATATGACTTCAAGGAATATTGTCAAATTTCTAAAAAAAGAAAGAGGAATTCTTGCCTTGCTTGGAGATAGAGATATTACAGGTACAGGGGAGAAAATAAAATTTTTTAATAGAATTTCAAATTTACCAGTTGGACCTGCATTTCTTTCAACGCGACTGGACATACCTGTTGTAATTGGGTATGTTATAAGATTAAAATCATGGTACTATCTTGTAAATATTTCAGAACCAGTTTTAATTGAAAAAACAGGTGATAGGAAAAAGGATATAGAAATTTTACAGAGAAAAATTCTTTTAAAACTTGAAGATTTAATTAAA
>CBDUTX010000081.1:0-8418 GCA_965370235.1 uncultured Desulfuromonadaceae bacterium
TCTATCTGCTTCTATTTTTGTTCTCTCAATTTCTTCTTTTATTTTCCGGATTTCATAAATATGTTTTTTTTCTATTTCCCATTCATTTTTTAAATCGCTAAATTCTAATTTCAGTTTATCAATTTCTTCATTTAGTTTCTCAAGTTTATTCTTTGAGACATCTTCTTTTTCCTTTTTCAAAGCTTCTCTTTCTATTTCCCTTCTTGTTATCTTTCTCATCAGGTCATCTAATACTGTAGGCATACTGTCAATCTCCGAACGAAGTTTAGCAGCAGCTTCATCAACAAGGTCTATAGCTTTATCAGGTAAAAATCTGTCCGTAATATATCTCTGGCTTAAAACAGCAGCAGAAACTACTGCACTATCTTGAATTCTAATCCCATGATGTATTTCAAATTTCTCTTTTAATCCTCTTAAAATTGAAATAGTATCTTCAAGACTTGGTTCGTTTACAAGTATAGGTTGAAACCTTCTTTCAAGTGCTGCATCCTTTTCAATGTATTTTCTGTACTCGTTAAGTGTTGTTGCTCCTATACAATGGATTTCTCCCCTTGCAAGCATAGGCTTCAGCATATTCCCTGCATCTATTGCCCCTTCAGCACTTCCGGCTCCTACAACTGTATGCAATTCATCTATAAAGAGAAGTATTTTTCCGTCTGATTCTTCAACATTTTTAAGTACAGCTTTCAATCTTTCTTCAAACTCCCCTCTGAATTTTGCTCCTGCTATCAAAGAACCCATGTCAAGAGAAAATATTGATTTTTCCTTTAATCCTTCAGGAACATCTCCTCTGACAATCCTCTGTGCTATCCCTTCAACTATTGCCGTTTTACCTACACCGGGATCACCGATCAATACCGGATTGTTCTTTGTTCTTCTCAGAAGGATTCTTATTACTCTTCTAATTTCATTATCTCTTCCAATAACCGGATCAAGTTTATCTTTCCTTGCAAGAGCAACAAGGTCTCTTCCATACTTATTCAATGCATCATATGTTCCTTCAGGTTCAGGATTTGTAATTCTGATGTTTCCTCTTACTGTTTTCAATAATTCTAAAAAGCTTTCTTCATCAATATCGTATTCTTTAAATATCCTGGCAATATTTCTATCTTTTAACAAAGAGAGCATTAGATGTTCAACACTGACATATTCATCCTGCATTTTTGAAGAAATTTGTTGGGCTTCCGATATAATCACATGTAATTTTGACCCTATTCCAGGAGCAGCTCCTGCGCCTGGACCTCTTACAGAAGGTATTTTGGAAAGTTCTTTTTCAATTTCTTCTACAAGCATTTCAAAATCAAGTTCTTTTCTTTTCAGCAATTCAGGAACCAGTCCTTTATCCTGTTTTAAAAGTGCATGCAGTAGATGTTCGGGTTCTATTATCTGATTTCCATTTCTTGAAGCAATCACCTGTGCGGAAGAAAGAGCTTCTTGAGCTTTTGAAGTAAATTTATTTAAGTCCATATTTTCCTCTCTTTTTAAATATAAAATATATGTTTTTTTTAATTTTTAAAAAGAGGAAAAAGGTTTTTTTTTCTGAATTTTCTTCTTTTTGTTTTTTTTTGTATCCTATATATGATATAAAAAAGAACTATGTATATAAATATAATAGGGATTAATTCACTCATAGACCCTGATATAGAAGGAAAACAGGCAGAGGCTATTGCTGCATCTTATGCCAGATGCAGCAGATCTACGCTTTCGCTGGAAAAAATCAGAAAAGAAGCAATTGAAGATGTAATCAGTGCAAGAAAATCAAATCAAAGAATTGTTTTCGACATGGGTCACAGTTCTATTGCTGAACATGTTGTATTAAATATTGATATGATTGGAATATCAAGATTCGCAACCGAATTCATACAGAGTTGCAGGCTTTCCTCTTATACAGAAAGATCTCAACGATATATACATTTTAAAAAATCTTCTTCACTTCCTTTTGAAATGTCATTAACTTCGGATAAAAAAAATCGTTTTAAAGAGATATCGAAGCTCTCTTCTTCTCTTTATAATGAACTTGTTAAAAAACTGCCAAAAAAAAATTCTTCTCTCGGTGATCCGTCAAAAGAAGATGCAAGGTATGCCCTTTTAATGTCAACTCCTACTCAGCTTGGCGTTACATTAAATGCAAGATCACTTGAAACAATGATAAAAAAGCTTTATTCAATTCCCCTTCATGAAACAAAAGAAATTGCAGCAAAACTTGAAAAAAAAGCAAAGAAGATAATTCCTTCTCTTGTTAAACATACTGAAGCTACTGCTTTAGAGAAACCTCCTATACCGGAAAATTACCCCTCTTCTGTTATTGAAAACACTGTTCGGTTGCTTGATCATACAAAGAATCCCGATGTAATGATAGCTGCAGGGTTGCTGTTTGAAAAGCACGGTATTTCTTTCTCTCCTGATAATTTAACGGATTCTGCTGTTGAAAAAATTTTACTTAACCAATTAAAACAACTCTCTTTGCATGACAGTGTTTCTAGAGCATTTGAACTCGCTGTTTTTACTTTTGAAGTTATACTTTCTGCTTCTGCTTATGCTCAATTAAAAAGACATCGAATGGCAACTATTTTGCCCGGATTTCTTGATCCTTCTCTCGGCGTGGAGATCCCTCCTTCCTTTGTAAATTCAGGAATGGTCGAAGTATTTATCAACTATTCCAATATACTTAAAGAAGCCTGGAAAGAAGATGGTGGAAAAATAAGTTCTTCCTATCTCCTGTGTAATGCAAACAGGAGGCGAGTTATAATTTCTTTTAATATGCGTGAATTCTATCATATAACCCGTTTAAGAATGGACAGACATGCACAATGGGAGATACGGAATCTTGTAAAAGTTTTTCTTGATAAAATCAGTCAAATAGCTCCTTTATCTTCCATTTTATGTTGTGGAAAAGATGCATTTGATAAAAAACATGGTTTTTTGTAAATTTCTTCTACTTTTTAATTTTTTTTTTCAAGTTTTCAATCTTTTTTGACATCTCTTTATTTTCTTCTGCAATTTTCATATATTTCAATGCTTTTTCTTCCTCTCTTTTGTTCACAAGTATATTGGCAATTCTAAATGCAATTTCATATTTTATAGAAGAATTGTTTAATTTTAAATTAATTTTATCAGCTTTTTCAAAATATTTTAGAGAAAGATCAATTTTTTTATTTTTTTCAAGCAAATCAGCAATTTCAAATATTAATTTCACTTTACCTGTATTATCTTTCATTTCGTCTTTCATTTTTATAACCTCTTCAAAATAAACTTTCATTTTGTTAATTTTATCGTTTTGAAGAGCAATTTTTCCAAGTTTTAATAGAGCATTTGTTTCACCGTTTCTATTTCCTATTTCTTTGCTCAATTCTAAATATTCTTCATTAATCTTTTTCGCTATTTCAAAGTTTTTCTCTTGAAGATACATTTCTCCCAAGTTGTTTAAACAAAACATCTCTCCTTCTTTAATTTCAAATTCTTTGAATACTGAATGTGCTTTTTGAAAAAAATCCTCTGCAAGATTTAAATTTTCTAAATTTGCCTCAAGTACACCTAAATTTAACATTACTCCTGCTTTTTCCTCAAAAAATTCATATTTCTCTGCTATCTCAAGACTATTTTCAAAGTACTTTCTTGCTTCATCGTAATTCTTCATTTGAGCTTTGATTGCTCCAATATTATATAGAACAGTTACTTCATCTTTTATATCTTCAGTCCTCCTGGCAATATTCAGCGTTTTTTCATAATTTAACAGTGCTTTATTCAATTTTCCTTTATTAACATAAAGAACACCTATATTTCCCTGAATTTTACATTCAAGTCCTAAATCATTTTGTCTTCTAACAATTTCCAATGCTTCTTTATATGCTTTTTCTGCTTTATCATATTTCCGGGCAGATATCTCTGATGAGCCTAAAAAATTTAGAGCTTCTGCTTTTAAAAGCTCTTTATTGTTCTCTGTTGATAATTTAATAGCTCTATTAAAATTTAAAATTGCTTCGTCATTTTTTCCTATTCTCTTTAATATTTTCCCTGCTTTAATTAATATTCCGATGTGTTTCTTGAAATCTTTCTTTTTTGAATAAAAGTTTTCCATTTTAGCACAAATTCTCAAAATCTCATCATTGGCATACATTTTCTCAAGATAGTTTAAATACTTCTGTATGTATATCTCCCACTTTTTCCATTTTTCTCCTCTTTCTGCCTGTTCAACAAACAAAGTGAGATGAGAATTAATTTCTTTTTTGAGCAGATCTTCTGCAACTTCGAGAATTATCCTGTGCAGCTTTTTTCTTTCTGAGGGCAGATATAATTGATATGCTGCTTCTCTTAATAGAGTATGCCTAAAAAGATACGTGTCTTCATAGTTTAACTCTCTAGTTAAAACTTGATCTTCTTCTCCTTTTTCGAGAAAAAATTCAAGTTCATCTTGAATTTCTTCGTTCACAATTTTTCTTAAAAGTTCAATAAGAAATCTTTCGCCAATAACCGAAGCCCTTTTCACAATATCTCTCAATTCCATTTCCATTGAATCCAGTCTTGCAGTTAATAGATCACTCAATGTCTCAGGTAGTCTTTCAACTTCACCGACAATGTTCAAAGGATTTCCCTTGAGTATATTTTGATCTTTGAGATACAAAATCGTCTGTTCGAGAAAAAAAGGATTCCCTTGAGACTTCTCAATCAAATGGATTCTCAGGTCATTAGATGACTTTATTCCTGTAATATGCTCAACCATTGTACATATTTCTTCATCTTTTTCAAAGGGATTTAGATCAATTTCAAGTGTTCTGACTCTGCTGTCAAGATTAATTCTCGGTTTACTTCCTCTGTCATCATATCTCGAAGTACAGATAACGCTAAACGGATAATCGGGTACATTTCTTGTTAGAGAAGCAAGCCATTCTGCTGTTAATTCATCTATTCTCTGAAAATCATCAATAAAGATGATAATTTTCTGTTCTTTAGAAATTTCTTTAATCAGTTCTTTCAAGACAAATATTTGTCCCTCTTTTCTCCTTTTTTCACTCTGCATGGAATAGGCAGATCCATCCCATTCAATTCCAATTATTGAAGCTAAAAAACTTACTCTCTTCGTCAGTTTTGGATTATCAAATCTTTTTATTTTATTCTCTATTCCTTCTTTTGAAGGTTCCTTTTCATCTGAAATGAAATAATCCCTGAGCCAGTCTACCAAAGGATTCCATGGTGATTTTGTAGCTTCTTCACAGGGAAGGTAAATAATTAAAAGTCGACTTTCCTTTTTAACAAAAAAATTCAGCATTTCCCATACTAATCTACTTTTACCAATACCAGCTTCCCCATAAATATAACTGACTCCTGCATTTTTTTCATTAAATATCAATTCATTGAATTTATATAATAGAGAAAACTCTCTTGCTCTTCCAACCATAGCATACTTGAATTCAACAGATCTTTTTCCTTTAAGATCAGAGAGAATGTTAATTTCTTCCGGGTACTTTTTTCCTTTTAATTTTATTTTATTAAAAAATTTAAATTCACCAATTTTATTCGCACGCTCTTTAACTCTTTTGGAAACAAAAACCTTGTTTTCTCCTGCAAAACTCATAATTCTTGAAGATGTATTTACAACATTACCGAGACATGTCCATTCTCCTCTTCTGTATCCTCCTGTTCTACCTGCATAACATAATCCGCTGTCAATTCCTATTGAGACATTTATTCCTTTTTGAAGTAATCTATAGGAAAATCTTACTGCAAGTTCTTCCGGTCTTTCCTTAGCTTCAGGAGCGCCAAAATAATTTATAGAGACTAATCCTTTATCTCCATAGTCAATTTTATTAAAAGTCCCCCCCATTTTCCTTACTTCCTGATAAATAATTCTGACACTTTCTTCAACTTTTTTTTCATCTTTTTCTTTTACTTCAATAAAAACTGAAGAAATATGCCTTAATTCCCCTATAGATTTTAAAGATAGAATTCCAGGAAGGATGAATTTTGAAAGGATATCATACGGAATTTCAGCAACAGTCGTTTCATCAATAAGAGAAGGGCAGTATTTTATCTCCTCACTGATCCCAATTTTCCCTTTCTCAATGATTTCTGATTGCTTTAAAGCTTCATCGATTGCAGAACCTGAAAAATAATAAGACAAACTGTCTTTCGATGTTTCAAAGATATTCCATCTGAAAAGTCCTATACCTACACCACACCTGCAATTAAATTCTAATTCTCCAAAAGGAGTTTTTCTTCTCCCTTTTTCCTTAAAGAAATTTATAATATCAACTGCTGCAGAATACGCTTTTATCCCATTGTCTTCGGGGAATACTACCGTAAAAGCATCTCCTGCAAATGATGTCACATATCCTTTATGTCTGTATACTATATTAACAGGTTCATCGAAAACATTTAGCAATTGTCGGGATATCTCTTCTGTTCCTCTCTCTCCTTTTTCAAAAAGCATTTCTGTCATAGCTGTAAAGCCGCTAATATCTGTAAACAGTGCAGATCCTTCTTCTTCTCCCGAAAAGGTTTTTTCTTTCACTTTGTTGAAAATAAATAACGGAATATAATTCTTTAATATTTTATCTTCATGTTTCCCTGTTGTCATTTTCTTATTATTTTAAATTCATTCTGTGTAGATCGTTACAGTAATAAGTTGTTGAAAATATATTATTTTCATTTTTATCTTAAATACAAAGTTTAATCCTTAAAGAAATCAATTGAATCTGCAATCGAATACAGATATCTTGCTTTATTTGTATCCCCTCCCATCTCAATAACTCTTGCATATGCTCTCCAGAGATTAGGATCATCAGAGATAGTATCGAGTAAAAGTTCATAATATTCAGCTGAATTTATAAGATCCCTTTGATCTTCATAAACTGAAGCAAGAGAATAAAGAAATCTAATGTTCTCCGGTTCTTTCTCAACAAGAACAACAAGCAAGCTCTCTGCTTCTTGTAAATGTTTCATTTCCTGAAGTAAAAGAGAAAGTGAAAAAATTGCAAAAACATCGTCACTCTTTGTTCTGATCGATACCCTGTAATATGTTTCGGCTGCTTTTAGGTCACCCAATTTCCTTCTAATATGCCCCATCACAATATTTCCCTGGAAGTTTTCAGGATCAATGTCAATTGCTTTTCGAGCATAAGTATATGCCTCCTCCAGTTCTCCTTTTGCCAATAATGCTCTTGCATATAAACCATTTGCATCAGGAGATTCCGGATTAAGCTGAAGTGCATGTCTACTTTCCCACATGACTCTGTCTAACAATTCTTCTTCTTCCTCAGTGATTGAATATTCTGTTTTACTCCTGTTTAACTGTTCCAAATGATAGACAGCAGATTCCAAAGCTTGAGAAAAACTTACTTCTTTTGAACACTTCAATGGTTCAAGAACCGCGTAAGATATTAAGATAAAAAAGAAGGTATATTTTAAAATTCTTTTTTTAATCATTCAGTCCCTCCTTGTTTTATTTTAATCAAAAAACTTCATCTCTCCTTCATACACTTTTTCCACAAACCCGGATAAAAAGATTTTATCATTATCCTCTTCCACTTTTAATTCACCTCCGGGTTGTTTTACTGTAACGGTATTTTTTACCTTTCCTTTTATACGAGAAATGTATGCTGCGGCAACAGCTCCGGTTCCACATGAAAGTGTCTCTCCTACTCCTCTTTCGTAAATTCTCTGTCTGATGGTTTTGTTGTTTTCATATTTTACAAGAGATAGATTGATTTCTTCAGAAAATATTTTCTTTCTTTTTATTTTTATATACAGAGCTTCAAGGTCAAAATTATCAATATCATCAGAAAATAGAATTGCATGTGGATTACCGGTAGAAACCGTATAAAGTTCTATTTTTTCACCATCAACTGTCAACTCGGTTTTTTGAATTTTATACTCTTTCTTTTTCATAGAAATAGTAATATAACTTGTATTTTCTTCTACTTTGTGAACAAGCACTCCTATCTGACCAGCATCTGTTTCAATTATTAAGTTTCTGTTTTTCTTTATTTTGCAAAAAACATGCATGGATAAACATCTCACTCCATTTCCGCACATTTCAGCTTTTGAACCATTTTGATTATATATTTTCATGCGATAATCTGCTTTAATTGAATTTTTTAAAACTAAAAGCCCATCAGCTCCTATTGAAAAATTTCTTCGGCAGATTTTCTTTGCCAGTCTGTCATATTTCAAAGGAGAAGTTTTATCTTTTATATCCTCTATAAGAATATAATCATTCCCCAATGCCTGATATTTGTAGAACTTCATCAATTCTCTTTTATTGTTGATTATATGTTGTTATAAGATATTTGTATATAGTGATCTCTCTTTCATTAACCAATTAGAACTCAAAAAAATAAATTAATGGTTTTGTGTTCTTTCTGTTCTCAGAAACCTGCATCCTCCTCCGCAATTAGCAAACTTATCACAATCAAAACATTC
>CBDUTX010000082.1:0-8356 GCA_965370235.1 uncultured Desulfuromonadaceae bacterium
GAAAGGATTTCTCACAATATATAACTGTCCTTTGAAAATATTTATTCTTTTCTAAACAATCCATATGTGATAAAAGATATAGAATTTTTTAATGTAGTAACTGATTGTAATTACAGGTGGTATTTACGGAGGGTAGAAGTTGTACTACTTTGCTTATGGCTCAAATATGGATAGTGAACAGATGAACAAAAGAGGTGTGCAATTCAATACCAGGATGAGAGCAGTTCTTAAAAAATATAAATTAGAATTCAATAAAGCATCTGATGTTTATCCTGATGCCGTATTTGCAAATATTGAACCTGAAAAAGACGGAATTGTAGAAGGTATTCTATATGATGTATCTGAAGCTGATATATTAAAATTAGATCAGTTTGAAAAATTTCCTGATCATTATAAGAAAATATGGATAGATGTTTATTTGAATAATTCAACTTCAGATAAAGCAATTACATATATTGCACAATCAGAAAGAATTCAAAATGGTTTGAAACCGAGCAGGGAATATATGGCTCATCTGTTGAAGGGTTGTGATTGTCTTTCAGAAGATTATTGTAATAAATTAAGATCTATAAAGACATTTGATTGATTTCTGCTTAAAAGCCCAGCCCCACCTAAAGAATTTTATCCACGAATTACACGAAATAACACGAAAGAATAAAAACACGAATGATAAAATCAATTTGTTTCACAAAATAATTTTATCGATTATGATTAAAAAAAAATTACACCATTAAATGTACAGTAGTTTACCGCTTTCACTCAAAGATTTTTCTGCCTGTTCGATGGTTTTTGTTATTAAAAGACCAAATTCTCCGTTACTTTTTGGTTGGGTTTTGTTTTTCACTGAATTGTAAAGTTCAAGCATTTCAATGAAAAGAGGTTCCTTCCCCGGAATAAATGGGGAATATATATCTCCGCTTCTATAACTTAATTGATATTCACCAAATGTCTGAGGATCTTGAAATTTTACTCCTTTGTCAAATATCTTAACCTTTTCCATAATATCAGAATCATTATATATAAGCATTTTTTTAGAACCTACTATAGCAACTCTTCTCAGTTTTGATGGTGCAAGCCAAGCGATTTCCAGATTAACACAGATGTTTTCAGGATATCTCAAATGAAGGAAAGCAACATCGGGTATATCTTTAATAATATAACTATTTCCGAAACAGGAAAGGCAGATGGGGGGAACTCCGAGCCAGTACTGGAACATCGATAGATCATGCGGAGCAAGGTCCCATAAAACACTGACATCTTTTTGATGTTTTCCAAGGTTTACTCTTGAAGAGGATATGAAATATATTTCGCCGAGTGTTCCGGAATCTATTATCTTTTTAATTTCTACAACAGATGGGCTGAAAAGGAATGTATGCCCGACCATTAAGATTAAATTATTATCTCTGGCTATTTGAACAAGTTCTTTCGCATGATCGGTAGAATCAGCAAGAGGTTTTTCAACAAAAACATTGATACCGGCTTTGAGGAATTTTTTTGAAAGCGGAAAATGTGTTGATACAGGTGTTGCAATTATTACAGCATCTATTGTCTTATCCTCAAGTATTTTTTGTTCATTCTGTATAAATTCAGATTCAGGATAATTATTTTTTATTTCTCTGACCAGGTCAGTATTATTATCACAGATATATTTTAAATTAACTTCGTGTATTTTTTTTATGTTTCTTGCAAGATTAGGTCCCCAGTAACCATATCCAATTAGAGCAAAATTCATTGTTTCCTCACATTTTTGATATATTTAAGAAATATCATTAGCATTAAGCATGTGATTTATCAAGGGATATCTTAAACAATGAACAATGCCCAGCCCAACTCCAAATATGTTTGACAACAAATCACACAAATTTCACGAATCCTACTCCATCACAACCAAATAAAAGATTTTACCACATAGAATAATTATCAATTAACCTCCCAACCCCAAATATATTTTATCCACGAAGGTGCACCTGCCTGCAGCAGGCAGGCGAATCAACACATCCAACCTATAAAGAATAGAACACAGAGGGAAAATAATTATTTAAACCTTGATAAATGTATGTTAATAAACTTTAATTATTTAACATAACATAGAAGACAATGAACAATTAGAATTAAAAATGCAATTCCAAGCAATAACAAGATAAGATAATAGATAATAATTTTGATTGGAGGATTTGATGGAGATAACCTGGAAAGATAATTATTCCCCTGAAGAATTGATTAAACTTATAAAAGAGAAAAGTATTAAAATCATTGATCTGAAATTTACTGATCTTATTGGTAAAATGTACCATTTAAGCTTACCTGCTTCAAATATTGATATATCATTGTTTGAAAGTGGTATTGGTTTTGATGGGTCAAATTGTGCGGGTTTTACAAAGATTGAATCAGGTGACATCAATATAGTTCCTGATCCTAAGACAGCATTTATAGATGAATTTTATGAAATACCTGCACTTTCATTCCTTTGCAATATTGTTGAATCTGACACTGCAAAACCTTTTTCAAGGGATCCACGAAGCCTTGCAAAAAAAGCTGAGGAATATATGATCTCAACAGGTATTGCCGATGAAAGCTGGTGGTTACCCGAACTTGAATTCTATGTATTTGATGATGTTTATTACAATTCAAAACCATATGATACGGGATATGGTGTTGACTCACTTGAAGCTCACTGGAATTCAGATGATCCTGAAACAATGAACTGGAACAGGCACAAAAAAGGTTATCATGCGATAAATCCCGAAGACAGTCTTCAAGATTTGAGAGCAGAAATATCTCTTGCTCTTGAAAAGGTTGGAATTCCTGTCAGGTATTTTCATCATGAAGTGGGTGGAGCAGGACAGTGTGAAATTGAACTTCTCATCAGACCAGGACTTCTGCAAACAGCACAGTCAATTGTTCTTGCCAAGTATATAATTAAGAATATAGTTTCAATGGATGGAAGAACCGTTACATTCATGCCTAAGCCAATTTTTAATGAACCCGGATCAGGTATGCATTTTCATCAGAAATTACACAAAAACGGGAGGAATCTCTTCTATAAAAAAGGAGAGTATTCTGATTTGAGTAATGAAGCTCTTCACTATATTGCAGGTTTGTCAAAACATGCATCATCAGTAATGGCTTTTACTAATCCTTCTACAAATTCTTACAGAAGGATGGTCAGAGGTTTTGAAGCACCTACAAAAATTTTCTTTTCTCTTGCTAACAGAAGTGCAGCGATAAGAATTCCAAAATTTGCTGTTACAAAAGAGAAGAAAAGGATTGAATTCAGAATGCCAGATGGTACTTTAAACCCATATCTTGCAATTTCAGCTATGCTTTTAGCCGGACTTAGCGGGATAGAAGATAAAATTCCCTGGAAAGATTATGGACCTTTTGATAAGAATTTATTTGATCTGTCTGAAGAAGAGCAGAATAAATTTCCTTCAGTACCTGAATCTCTCGAAGATTCATTGAAGAAAATGAAAAATGACTGTGAATTTCTTAAAAGAGGAAATGTATTTGATGATGACCTTATAGATACGTGGATTGATGTAAAAATGGAAAGAGAAGTATATCCTCTTCACAGAAGACCTCATCCATATGAAATTGAATTGTATTTTAATTTGTAAAAAGGGAATATCTGAAAAAATAAAATAATTATATCATACAAAGACACAAAGCTCAGCACCACCCAATATAAGATTTTTTGCCACGGAAAAACACTGAGAACAATTGCCTGCGGCAAGCAGGCGGAAAGAAAAGAAATGATGAAATCTTTTTACTGTGTAAAAATCTCTCATCAACTTTAAACACAGAACCCAGCACAACCCATCCACCTCTCAACCTAACTGAACACCGAAAACCCATCAACGATTTAAGATTTTAGAAGTTTAATTCAAAGTTCTCAAATAGTTTATAATTCGTTAATCTCTGCCTGCAGCAGGCAGGGATGTTCCTTGTTCTTAAATCAATTCAAGATTTTTGACCTGTCCAACGAACCTAAGAATGAAGTGAGAGAAAGTAGAAAAAATATTAAAATAAATAAGATTTTGGTTGATTTTAAATTTTAAATATATAAAATTACAAACGGTTGTTTATCCTTTATATCTATGGAAAATTTAGTTTTATTTATTTAAGGAGAAGAAATGAAAAAAAATAAAATAATTAAATTAATTTTAAAGAGAGAAAATTTAAAGACCTTTCTTTATGATATATTTTTAATATTAATAGGTACATTTATTGCAGCAGTGGGGATCTCATTGTATCTTATTCCACACAGAATTGCTCCCGGAGGAATCACCGGTCTGGCTCAAGTTCTCCATGTTATATTTCATTGGAAAACAGGTGTGATCATGCTTGTTTTTAATATTCCAATATTTATTTTAGGAGTACGTATTATAGGTAAGATCTTTGGAGTTAAAACAATTATTGGTATGATCTCAATTTCGATATTTGTTGATCTTCTTGATCCGGTTACAGGGATTCTTGCAAAATATTTTACTCCATTTATGATGGAAGTTCCAAAATATTCCGGATACTTCTCCTTAACTGATAAAACGATCTTAGCTTGTATTGCTGGAAATGTTTTACTCGGTGCTGGTCTTGGAATTGTATTCAGGCATAGAGGATCCACAGCCGGTACTGATATCCCGGCAGCTATAATCAGGAAGTACACTGGTCTTTCACTTGGTACGGGATTTGTTTTTATTGATACAGTAATAATAATATTTGCCGGACTTGTTTTTCAAGATCCCAATCTGATAATCTGGGCTATGGTCGGTCTTTTTATATCTGCAAAAACATGTGATTTAGTATTGCAGGGTCTTCCAATTGCAAAAACCGCACTTATTATATCTGATAAACATCATGATATTATAAATGTTATAGGAGAAGAGCTGAAAAGAGGAACAACTGTAATACAGGCTGAAGGAGGATTTACAGGTATAGAAAAACCGATAATATTCTGCGTTGTTTCGAGGAAGGAAGTATTTCAACTTCAGGAGATAGTTAAAGAGATTGATGAAAATGCTTTTCTTGTTCTCTACGATGCTTATGATGTTCTCGGTCGGGGGTTCAGACCATTGAGAAATGTAAATTTAGCGGGGCTTTGATGGAAGACAATTAACAATGAACAATTAACAATGAACAATGCCCATTCCCACCTAAAGAATTTTATCCACGAAGGTGCACGAATCCCTTCCCCTTCATTTCAAAGACACAAAATTACACGAACCCAATACCAAACCCAACATAAAATTTTTACCACAGAGAAACACTTGCCTGCGTCAAGCAGGCAGATAATAAAACAAATGATAAAATCTTTTTACTACGTAAAAAAACTTTATCAGTTTTATGATTAACACAGATAAAACAATTATCAATAAACAATGATCAATACCCAACACCACACCAGAAGAGTTTATCCACCTGACTTTGCTTTTATATATCTGTGTTATGGTTCGCGAATTACATGGGCGCCTGTCTGCGCCTGTCTGTGCGTTGCACGCAGACAGGAGCATATTCACTCAGGCAGACGAATGATCACAAAGCCTAACACTTAGGCAGAAGAATCTATTCTCGACGTAGCTTTAGCGTGGTCGGATTAGAAGATAAACCGATGTATTTCAAACCTTACAGGGTCATTGGTTTTAAAAACCGGCTGAAGTTTGTACTTATGTAATAGATGAAATAACAGATTTTTATCTTTTTCAGTCAGTTTGTCCGGGTCTGAGAAAACAATGTATGTGTTCAGTGAATCTTTTATTTCACTTGCAAATTCAACATGTCTATATTTTGAAATATAATTAATATTTCTGTTTCCAAAGAATGGATTAACCAATTTTCCAATTTCTACTGTACATATATAATTATCTTTATTGTTTGTATTTTCATAAAATATATCCCTTAAAATTAATTTATTCTTTAGATGTTTATAATGAGTGTAATTTAAATAAAATGAAGAGAATAGAACAAGAGGAATAAAAAATAGAATCAGTGTTTTTGATATTTTAAATTTGTTAAGATAAAAAGCATAGATAATAAGCATCAGAGGGAGAACGGGTATTATAAATCTCTGTCCTATGATCAGCGTTGAAAGTAAATCAGGACCTTTGTCGAAGAAAAAATAAAAACTGTATAATCCCACGGTAATTAGTGATGGGATTATGAAGATAAGGAATTTTTTCTGTTCTTTTAATAACTTGAAAAATGTTAAAAATAACATTCCGGGGAAAAAAATATTAAGTGACAACAAATAGAAAAATCCGGAAGAGAGTAAGTACTTGATGTCAAATAGTTTAGTATCAACTTTAAATTTTAATATTAAAAACAGGTCCTTTATTACAAATTGATAGTAAAGAGTGATTAAAACTGCAAAAAATAGAACTCCGGGTAAAATCTTGAAGATTTTTTTATAATCTGTGTCAATTGCAAATGCTAAAAATATACCGGACAGGATAAATAAATTAGTAAATCTTATCAACAGAGTAAATCCTAAAATGAAACCTGCTGCAAATAACTTATTTTTTAAAATTAAATAAATTCCGAGAAGAAAAAAGAACATCGAAGGAATATCGCTCATAAGTGTTCTTGAAAAAATTAACAGAACAGGATGAAATAAATATAGGAAAGAGAAGATGGGATTAATTGAAAGAGATTTTAAAATCATATAAAATATAAAAAAACCAGCAATATAAAAAATAAAAGTTCTAAGAAAACTTAATTTCCAATTGATTGTTGTAAAAGGTATTAAAAGCAAAGAATTCCCCGGTGGATATTTTGATGTTATGTGGGAATCGGTTTCAATGGTCATTGCAGATGTCGGTATTGGAAATGTTTCATAGAAAAACGAACCATGTTGGATTGTGTAGGTGAAATTTAAATATTCGTTTTCATCAAATATCCCATGTATCGGAGGGTAGAATAAAAAGTAAAATAATGTTGTTGTTACAAGAAATAGAAATAATAAAATTTTATTAAATTTATTACCGGGTTTAACCGGTTTTGTATTATGAATATCTTTGTTCGTCAATTATTTAACCGCATATGCCCAGATATTTAAGTTAAACTCAAAATATCCTGTTCTTATCAAATCATTTTTAAATCCAGCGTCAGTTAATATTTTCCTGAGCAATATATGTGAATAATATACTTTATGCTCTGCGATTTCTTCAGGACTGACCAGTCCTATTTTTGACATTATATTGAGAATTATTTCAGACCATGGACAGGGTGTTGTTAATATATATCTGCCTTCTGACTCTAATGTACGATAAATTTCTGATATAAGAGTAATCGCTTTATTAAATTCCATATGTTCAATAACTGCAAGCATTGTGACAATATTAAAGAAGTTATTTTTGAAAGGGAGGATAGGTTCAACTTCAAAATCTAATCCTATTAATTTTGTGGATTGTAATTTAATTTCCTCATCTATTATTTTATCAATCCCGTATTTCTCTCTAAATTCAGTTTTTGTGATAAAAAAAGGGTAATTTCCACAGCCTATATCAAGTAATCTGCCTTCTCTGTGTTTATTTAGAATGAATTTATTTGCAAGTTCAGAACGTTTTACTGCTAATACCTTTTCAAACAGACCATAGCCTCTTGTATAATTATTTGCAGTCACTTTTTATTTAAATCTGAAAAGACCGTATTTTAATATTACGTAAAGAGCTCTCATCCCGTCTTTCCAGCTTATTTTCTTGCCTTCTTCATAAGTTCTTCCAAAATAAGATATTCCAACTTCATATATTATGCATTGTAATCTTGATACTTTAATTGTAATTTCCGGTTCGAATCCGAATCTTTTTTCATTAAGTTTAATCTTATCAAGTATGTCTTTTTTAAAAACTTTATAACAAACCTCCATGTCTGTTAAATTTAAATTAGTGAACATATTTGAAATAGTTGTTAATAATTTATTCAAAACACTATGCCAGAAATAAAGTACTCTATGAGAATCTCCTCCGATAAAACGCGAACCGAAAACAACATCTGCATTATTATCAATTATAGGTTTAAGTAATTTTGGATACTCATCAGGACTGTATTCAAGGTCTGCATCCTGTATCAGGACAACATCACCTGTTGCACTGGCAAAACCATCTTGAAGGGATTTTCCCTTGCCTTGATTATTTTCATGCAGGATCAATTTGACATTTGTATACTGGTCAATTATATTTTGCAGAATTTCATAACTACCGTCTGTTGAATCATCATCAATGATGATTATCTCATTTTCCATACCGCATGTATCAGATGAATTAACTCTTTTAACGATTTCAGTTAAAGTATTTTTTTCATTAAAACATGGAATTATTATTGATAATTTCATAAATAATTTAGGGGGAGAGTACCTCCCCCTTGA